>CALBXO010000846.1 GCA_937890335.1 uncultured Pseudomonadota bacterium
GCCCGAGCCTCGCCGTGCTGCTGGTGCCGGCCAACGACAATGCTGCGGTCGAGTCCGGTGACGAAGTCACCCTCACGGCGGACGGCGGCGGGAACCCAGGGTTGGGCGGCAACGCGCCCGGATGTCCGGACAGTGTGCAGGCGGAGACCGGCCCCGCCGGGCGGGAGCTGACCGTCGCGTGCTGCATTCCGGAGGAGGGCGGAGCGTGCGACGCCCTCGACATTTGTCCCTGATGTGACCTGCGCACACGTGCGTGTCTCGGCGTGGACGTGGGGTCTTCCCCGCAGATGTCATCGGGATTCGCTGCGGCGAGGAGACCTTCCAGCGGCGGCGCCAGAGAGGGCGGCTCGACGTGGTCAGCCAGCTGTGGGTGCAGCGCTGTCAGCGATGCGGTCCACCACATTGCGCTCGTGAAAGACGATGGCCTTGGGAAGGGTCGGGCAGGCGTCGATGCACTTGCCGCAGCCCACGCAAGCCTCTTCGTCTACGCTCGGTCGGCTCAGGCGGAAGGTGATGGCTTTGCGCGAGTCCGGACACAGGCCGCCGCATGCGCCGCATTCGGGACCACGGAACGTGAAGCAGTGCTCGCGGCGGATGCTGACCGTCCCGAACCGGACGGTCGATGCCTCTGGCACGCGCAGCGCGCCCGAACCGCAGGCGGTGGCACACGGCCATCCGTCGCACATCAGGCAGCCGCGCTCATCGGGGGCCATGACGGGCGTCCCGGCGGCGACCCCCTCATTGAGTGTGAAGATTGCCCGAGGCGGACAGGCGGTCACGCAGTCGTTGCACCGCGTGCACAGCGCGAGAAAGCTGGCCTCATCCACGGCGCCGGGTGGCCGCAGATGGTGGGGCAGCGCCTGGGAGACCGCGGTGGCGACGGTGTCCACCGCCTGTGGCAACAGGTTCTTGAGCCAGTTGCGTCGTCCGAGATCGACGGGCATCACATCCTCCCGATTCGCATGTTCATGTCCATGGCCATCAGGCCCAGGCCAGCGACCGAGATGAGCACCATCATCACGAGCATGGGCAGCAGGCTGCGCACGGCGGAGGGCTTGTCCGCGTACAGCTTGTGGGCCATGCGGTGTGCCACGACGATGCCGTAGAGATGCCCGATGAGGATCAGGCTCACCTGCATGATCCACAGCGTGTTTTCGGACACGGGTGAGCCGACGTGCAGGGCGGCCAGGCCAAAGTAGTTGGCCCCTGAGCCCATCGGGTCGCCCAACAGCGGGATGATCGCGCCGCCTTCGCCCAGCAGGTGCATGAGGTTGTGGGCCAGGTGGTAGAAGAGAGCCACGGGCAGAATTGAGAACGCGAAGTTTACGAACAGGCGCGACGCCGGCACTTCGCGGCGACCCGCCCACGCGGCGCCGAGCAGGCAGCTGAGCCAATACAGCGCGATGGGGATCGCGCAGACGCCGATCATCGCGACGGTGAAGTTGAAGGTGCTGGGCGTGCCGAGTGTCGTGGCCATCCACTTGAGCAGCGAGCTGCCGCCCGGACCAAAATTCTCCCACGCGGGCGTCATGCTGAACCCGTGGAAAAGCGTGAGGCTCAGCAGGGTCAGGGCGAGCCAGGCCTCGTCGGTGCGGCCCGACGGCAGGTTGCGCAGGTCGGCGGCGAAAGGGCGGAGGTTCAGGGCCACATTGTGCCGTGGACAGGTCTTCACGCACTCGGTGCACATGGTGCAGTAGTTGGCGTCGGTGACGGTCTTGAGCGAGATGCCCGTGGGGCATGGATAGCCAAACTCGTTGCCGTTGAGGCAGTCCTCGGTGGTGCATTTGGCGCAGACATTCGGCCGCGCCGCCCGAATTTCTACGGGGGCGAAGTTGGCGTAGATACCGCTGATGCGACCCACGGGGCAGAAGTGGTGGCAGAACCGCTTTCCGTCCCAGAGCAGTGCACCGCCGATGGCCATGCCCGCGACGCCGATGCCCATATACGACGTCCACCGCGGGTTCGTCGTGACGCCGTAGCCCAGCTCAAGCCAGGTCAGCACGACGAACATCACGAGGGCCGGGTAGACGTTCTTGAGCCACGGCGGGAAGGGGAGTCCCAGGGACAAGGGCTCCACGCGGGCGGCCAGGCGCAGGCGCGAGATGAGGTTGGTCAACCCATCCCAGGGGCACGCGTAGCAGAACACCGGGCCGAGCAGCATGATGAAGAAGACCAGGCCCGCCCACCAGATGGTCCAGACCGCTACGGGGGTGATGTTCTGCACGCGGCTTCCGAACAGGCCGGCGTAGATCAGGAGGGCGAACAACCCCACGGCGATCAGCTGAGGGACGGTCTGGAACCAGCGGCTCTTCAGAATCCGGTAGTACTTTGGATACTTGATCAGGTTGAGGCGGAACCCGGCGCCGGCGCCGGCGCCGAGAAGCTCGACACCCACAAAGCTGAGCACGAGGATCCCGGCGATGCCCAGCAGAAGCAGCCAGACGGGGATGCCGCGCATGACCATGACCGCCCCCTTGTCGGTCTCGTAGTGGGACATTGTGGACGGGTCGGACGTGGGGGCGCTGCCTGGCGCGCCGGCCATGGAGCCCGGCTGGCTCGACGGCGCAGCGGCGCCGGATGCTGGAGCTGAGCCCGGGCGGGGTGGGGGATCGCGGTCACCCTGGGCGAACGCCGAGGGGAGGAGGAGCAGCAGTGTGAGCAGGAAGACCATGGCCGTGACGGCGGTGGCCGGACGCGGTTTGCGGCGGCGCTTGCGCCGCTTCCGACCGGCGACCGCAAGTCCGAAGAGAACCGCTACCGGGACGACGATCGCGAGCACGATGACCCAGTTGATGGTGCTGGTCCCCAGGTCGACATAGAACGGCAGCCGCAGCTCCGTGCCATTGTCGAGCCGCGCTACGAGGACGTATTCACCCGTCTCGGGGAGGGTCTCCCGCGTGGAGTACACCGCCTCCTCGTCGACCTGGTGTCGAAGCCAGCTGGCGATGACCTCGCCGTCCCTGTGGATCTCGACGTCGAGGGGCTGGGTGTAGTTGGTGTCCGCGTTGAGATCGTAGACGTAAAGGTAGATCTTCACGTCGTTGGGCGTGTCGGATTTGCTCCGATCGTCGTAGCCCTGGAAGTTGAAGATCGTGGCCCCGATTTCGTACCCGTCCTGCAGGGCGATGTACTCCTCGGTGGGGACCTGGGGGTAGTTCTCGTAGTAGCCGTAGTGGGGCAGGCCCTTGTTGTGGTGGGCCTCGGCGAGTTGGGGCGCGAAGAGCGCCGCGGCGACCAAGGCCACCGCGACACCCTTCGCCGCTCCGCGTCGGATCGGTCCCCCACGAACCCCCCGGCGCGGAGCGTGAACCTGGCGCGACAGCCTGCTCAACGGGCAGGCGACCGCGCATTTGCCACAGTTGTCGCACGCCGGCGCGTGCGTCTCCTCTTTGGGTGAAAGGCCGTATGGACAGGCCCGCTCGCACTCGGTGCAGCTCGGCGGGCACGGCCTCGCGCCTGCGACGGGAAGGAGCGACCAGATGCGGGCGCGCCCCAGCTGCTCGAGCGCGAACCCCGTCGGACAGACGGACTTGCAGAAGAAGCCAGGTGCGGCCAGGGCGTCGATGAGCAGCCACCCGACCGCTACGAAAACCACGCCAGACACGGCGCCCGTCGTGATGCCGATCACCGCGCCGACGCCAAGACCCACGTACGGCAGCAGGAAGGCCCAGACCGCCGGACCTGCAAAGAACGACGCGCCGATTCCGCCGAGCAGCACAAAGCCGCCGTACCGCCCGTCGTGCCGCAGCGCAGGCAGCGGAACGCCCACCCGGATCAGACCTCGCCGCACCATCTGGCCCACTTCAAACAACAGGCGCATGGGACACAGATGGCTGCAGAACACTTTTCCGAGCAGCACGGCCAGGACCACCGGGATCGCCGCGCCAGCCAGCAGCCCGATCGAGACGTGTCCGGTGCGCACGATGTGTCCGAGGACCATCACCGGATCGTGAATCGGCATGCCAAAGACATGGGAAGACCAGTGCATGCCAAGGAAGCCCAGGCTCGCCTCGTAGGAGTCCCCCAATGTGGAAAGCAGGCTCTCGTTCCAGCCGTAGAGGTCGCCCCAGGTTTCGCCTTCCATCAGGGCCACGAGGCGCTGGCTGTTGTGGGCCAGCTTGAAATTGCGCCAGATGGAGCCTACCGCGGCGTACACCACGAAGAGCAGCGAGCCCAGCTGGAGAACTCTGCGCAGGACCTGCGCGGACTGGCCCTTCCACCTGCTGGCGACGGGCTTGGTGGAGGCGCTCATGCCTCCACCTTCGGGATGACCCGGATGGCCTGCGGCAGATGCAGGCAGGCCTGCTCGCACAGGCCGCACCCCACACAGCTGTCGTAGTGGACGATGGGCGTCTCGAACACGCCGATGGTCATGGCCTGGCCGGCCAGGGGGCACGCCCGGTAGCACGCACCGCACGTGCGGCCCGCGTAGCTGTAGCACATGGCCTTGTTGACCCGCGCCGTGCCCATGGCGACGCCGGCCAGCCATCCGTCGCGGCTCACGTCAAACGGCGTCAGCGCGTCGGTGGGGCATGCCTTTGCGCACTCGCCACACAGCGTGCAGCCGCGGCTGCGGGCGTGGATGTAGGGCGTCAGGGCCAGCTCGGGGCCGGCGTCGATTCCGTGAATCTCCAGGCAGCCGTTGGGGCAGGCGTCGACGCATTTCATGCACCGCACGCAGGCGGCGCTGAAGGCGTCCCCGGCTTTGGCGCCGGGAGGGCGCAACAGCAGTTTGCCTTTGGCGCCGTCCTGTCGTCCGACCAGGAATCCGGTGAGCGTCAGAAGTCCTGCCGCAGCGGACCCGATGAAGGTCCGCCTGGACAGCCACGAACGCCCATTTTGCGAGGTGGGGGACTCGCTCATGGTGTTGCTCTCGACTGTGAACAGGGTTGGGGTGCCCCCAGCGCCGGAGGGCGCCGAGGGCACGGTTCAACCCTCGATTTTCTCGATGCGGGCAGCGAGCTTCTTGAAATCCACCTGGCCACTGACGGGATCAAAGGCGCGGTGCGAGACGCCATTGACGAGCCAGCGGTTTTTCTTCGGGTCGGCCGAGTCCGCCACCGACAGGTTCCACGGGCTGAACATGTATCCCTTTGGCACCGTGTTGCGGGCGGGCTTGACCTTGGAGTCCAGCCCCAGCGAGGCGCGTGCCTCGTAGAAGCCGCGGCGCGTGACGACACGCACCCACTCGCCGTCGTCGACGCCGAGTTCCCTGGCGTCGTCGGGGTGCATCTCCACGTACATCTCGGGGACGAGGCGTCGGGTGGTGCCCGCGCGGATCGTCTTGGCCGTGTGGAAGTGCTCGTAGACGACGCCCAGGCCGATCCACATGGGGTATTTGTCCTTGGGGACCTCGCTCCATTTCTTGCCGAGGAAGTCCGTGTCCGGCATCTCCGGCGTCAGGCCGTTGTCGCGGGCCTTCCTGAGCACGTCCATGTGGTCGATGCAGTACCAATTGGGGTCCGTGCCCGCCTTGCTGAGCTCTTTGGTGATGGCCTCGCGGCCCTCGTAGTTCTGCTCGCAGAGGTGGATGTGGAGCTTGCCGTCGCCGGTGCGGAACATGCCGTACGGTTTGGCGTCCCAGCCCTCCTGGGCCATGTAGCGTCGCGGCGTGCCGCCCTTCTTGGCGGTCTCGTAGTCCGGGGCGGGCCACTGGATTCCGCGCAGGTCGCGAATCTGCTGGTAGAGGCCGATCCCGTCGCGCTTTTCGACCTCGAGCATGCCGGTCAGGTCGGCATCGCTGCCCTTGGAGGCCACGACGACGTCGCGGAAGACATCCTCG
>CALBXO010000847.1 GCA_937890335.1 uncultured Pseudomonadota bacterium
CATCGAGATCATGGCGCGCCTCAAGCCCACGTTCGCGTTGGTGGCGGCCGGTACGGCGGAGCAGGCGTTGACCGTGGAGGCGACCGGCGTCCCCGCGTACCTCCACACGCCTACGCCCGGACTGCTCAAGGGCGCGCTCGCGTCCGGTTGCCGGCGCTTCATCCTCGAAGGGTCCGAGGCGGGCGGCCACATTGGCGAGCTGGGCGGCGTACTGCTGTGGCAGCTGGGCGTGCTGGCCATGCTCGACGCCCTGGATTCCGGCGTTGACCCGGCCACCTGCGCCTTCGTTCCCGCTGGCGGCATCGGCGACGCCCGCTCCGGCGCGGCTGCCGCTGCAGTGGTGCATCGGCTCCATGCGCGCGGCGTGCATTGCGGCGTGCAAATGGGCACCGCCTACCTGCTCACCGAGGAGATCGTGACCTCCGGGGCGCTGTCCCAGGGGTTTCAGCGCTGCGCTCTGGATGTGCGCGAGACCGTCCTGATGGGCGAGTCGGTGCGCACGCCCACACGCGTGCTGCACACCGCCGAAGCGGATCGCGTCCTCGCGCGTGAGACCGCGCGCGAAGTGGAAGGCGTGGCGCTTCGGGCCCGCAAAGAAGAGTACGAGCACGACAACCTCGGGGGTCTCCGGGCCGCCGCCAAAGCGCAGCGCATCGCGCGCATTGACGCGGAGCGCGGCGCCATTTTTGAGAACCTCACGGCCGCGGAGCAGGAGGACACTGGCCTGTTCCATGCGGGACAGATTGTGGCCGTCACTGACGGGGTGCGGAGCATCGCATCGCTCCACGAGGAGGTCGCCGTCGCGGCGCGGGCTGTGGTCCCGGCGCCCGTGCTGGCACCGCAGGCCGCACCGACAGACCAGAAGGAGGGCGCGTTGAGTGCAACGGACCGGCGTGGACGCAGTGGCGTCGCCATCATTGGCGTGGGCGCGGTCCTTCCAGGTGCCCGCGACGTGGCGGCTTTCTGGGAGAATCTGCTGGCGGGCCGCGACGCGATTGGCGAGATCCCGGCCGACCGGTGGGACGCCGATCTCTATTTCAGCGAGGACCGCCAGGAGGCGGACAAGACCTACTCGCGCATCGGTGGTTTTGTCCGCGACTTTGCGTTTGATCGCAAAGCGTTCCGGCTGCCGCCGACCGTCGCCGGGCAGATGGATCTCACGCAGAAACTCGCCCTGTCCGCGACCCGCGAGGCCATCGAGGACGCTGGCTACACGGACAAGGAGTTCAACCGCGAGCGCACCGCGGTGGTGGTGGGGGCGGCCCGGGGTGACTCGGACAACCTGAGCGATGTACGCGCCTACTTTCCGCTGTTCAACCTGTCTGCACGCCGCGTACTCGGGACTCAGCTCAATGGAGAACTCGAGGGCGTGCTCGCCGCTATCGAGGTGGACTTCAAGCGGGATCTCAAGACGCTCAATGAAGACACGATGGCGGGCGAGTTGGACAACATCATCGCCGGCCGCATCGCGTCGACGTTTGACCTTCGCGGTCCCAACTTCACCACTGACGCTGCGTGCGCGTCGTCCATGGCGGCCATCGAGGTGGCTGTCCGTGGCATTCAGGACGGCCGCTTCGACATGGCAGTCACCGGTGGTGTGGACTGCATGATGGCGCCCCCGGCGTACATCAAATTCTCAAAGATCGGTGCCCTGAGCGCCCGCCACAGCGCTCCCTTCGATGTGGAGGCCGACGGCTTCGTCATGGGTGAAGGCGCCGCGATTCTCCTGCTCAAACGTGAAGAGGACGCCATTCGGGACGGCGATCGGATCTACGCGGTCATTCGCGGGATTGGCGGCGCCTCCGACGGCAAAGGCAAGGGCATCACCGCGCCCAATCCGGTGGGCCAGGTGCTGGCGGTGCAGCGCGCGCTGGACGACGCCGGGATGGATGCCACAAGCATCGGCATGGTGGAGGCCCATGGCACCGGCACCCGCGTGGGTGACCGGGTCGAGGTCGAAGTGCTGCGAAGTTTCTACAAACGCACCGCCGGTGGCCACGACGTGGCGCTTGGATCGGTGAAGTCGAACATCGGGCACCTCAAGGGCGCGTCGGGTGCCGCCGGTGTGGTCAAGGCCGCGCTGGCCGTCCACCACGGGATCATTCCCGCGACCTTGAACGTCAAGACCGTCAATCCCGCGCTGCAGCTGGAGCAGACCCCGTTCTACCTGCCCCAGACGGCGACCCCATGGCCGGAAGGGGCGCCGCGTCGTGCCGCGGTGAGCTCGTTTGGCTTTGGAGGGACGAATTTCCACGTCATCGTCGAGGCACCGGGTCAGTCTGTTGCGAACCCCGTGCAACAGATCGCGCCTGCCGCGGCCCTGCCGGCGGACGTGGTGGAGGCCCCAGCGGTCGCCGTGGCCGTCGCCCCGGCTGCGGCCGCAGGCACTCTTCACCGGCGAGATGCCTACGCGACCATCCTGGAGATTCTGTGCGTGCGGACTGGGTATGACGCGGACGAGATCGAGGCGGACTTCGAGCTGGAGGCGGACCTCGGCATCGACACCGTCAAGCAGGCCGAGATCATGGCGAGCGTGCGCGAGCACTACGGGCTCGCCCGCGACGAGGATTTCCGGCTCGCCGAATACCCGACGCTCGGTCACCTGGCGACCTATGTTGTGCAGAGGGCGGGCGCCGACACCGCTGCGGTAATGGAACCGATTGAGGCGGCGCCGGAGCTGGAGGTCGCGGTCGCGGCCCATGCGCCGGTCGCAGCGTCCGGGGTGAACAGGGACGACGCCTACGCTCGGATCCTGGAGATCCTCTGCGAGCGCACCGGGTACGACGCGGACGAGATCGAGCCTGACTTTGAGCTGGAGGCGGACCTCGGCATCGACACCGTCAAGCAGGCCGAGATCATGGCCAGCGTGCGCGAGAACTACGGCCTTGCTCGCGACGAGGACTTCCGGTTGGCAGACTTTCCCACGCTCGGGAGCCTCGCCAGCTACGTCGTCGTGCGTACCACATCGGCGCAGGCAGCTCCGGTTGTCGGCGGCAGCGCGGTCGCGCCTGTTTCGGCGCCGGTGCCCGAGCAGGGTGGAGGCGCGCGGCTGTTGACGCAGTCCTTGTCAGCGCCGGCGACCCCTGACGCCCGGCACCTGGCGCAGCCGGTGGCCATGGCGCCGCAGGAAGGGGTGGGCTACGCGCCCATCGTTCTCACGGCGGTCGATTCCGAGGGCCTGGCGCATTGCGCGACGCAGCTTGCCCAGTCCACCGACGCGGCGATCAACGCAGCGCGGGCGCACCGCATGTGCGAGGTTCCCACGGGCCATCTGTTGCGTCTGGCTGTCGCCGCTGAGGACGCGGACGCCGCGCGCGAATTGCTGGTTCGGGCGGCAGACGGGCTCCGAAAGGGCAAGGGCTTGCGCGCCCTCGAGAACCGCGGTGTGTTCGTCCGCGACATCGCCGCAGCGGGCAAGGTGGCGTTTCTCTTCCCAGGTCAGGGCTCCCAGTACGCAGGGATGCTCGAGGACCTGCGCAGCGATTTCGCGGTGGTGGAGGCGACCTTTGCCGAGGCCGATGCGGCTGTAGCCGACCTGTTCCCCAAGCCGCTGAGCGCGTACATGAACCCCGACGGCGTTCTGAACGCCTCCGCAGACCGGAAGTCCGCTGAGGAGGCGTTGCGCCAGACCCAGATTACCCAACCGGCGATGGTGGCTGCGGATGTCGCGCTGCTTCGCCTGCTGGAGCAGTTTGGCGTCCGCGCCGATGTGGTCGGCGGGCACTCGCTGGGCGAGTACGCGGCGGCGGTCGCGGCGGGTGTCATGAGCTTCTCCACCGGACTGCGAACCGTCGCGGCGCGCGGTGACGCGATGGCGGGGGCCAACCCCGGCGACGCGGGCCTGATGGCGGCCATGGCCGCGCCGGCGTCCGCCGTTCAGGAGGTTCTCGACACCGTGGATGGCTACGTCGTCTGCGCGAACAAGAACTGTCAGACACAGACGGTCATCGCGGGGTCTACCGCTGGTGTGGAGGAGGCTCTGGTCAAACTGGGGGCAGCGGGCATCGACGGTGTGCTCATCCCGGTCAGCCACGCGTTCCACAGCAAGATCGTCTCAGGGGCCTGCGGCCCGTTGGGGGACCATCTGCGCACCCAGGAGATCAACGCCCCGACGACGCCCATCATCACAAACGTCACCGCGGACTATTATCCGTCGGACCCCA
>CALBXO010000848.1 GCA_937890335.1 uncultured Pseudomonadota bacterium
AACCACGACAATTGCGACGACGACCTCTGGTGCAACGGGGCCGAAACCTGCCACGCCCAGCTCGATTGCCAGGACGGGGTCGCCCCCATGGAGGAGGACGAGGTGGACTGCACGGAGGCCGTCTGTGACGAGGACACCGATCAGATTGTCCAGGAGCCGCGCCACGCGCGCTGTGACGATGGAGCGGTGTGCAACGGCCGGGAGTCATGCAGGCGCGAGTTTGGATGCCTGCCGGGCATCGAAGCCGACGACGGAACCATGTGCGACGAGGTGCCGCAGGGCGTCTGCATGTCCGGGGACTGCGTCGAGGGCGACCCTGGATTTGAGTGGGATGGACGGTACGACGTGGACCCAAACGTGAGCTACCGGTGCGCGGAGAGCATCTTCCTGCCGGGCTTCTACGGCGTGGACTACAGCTTCACCCACCTGGACTTCAACGACGATGGTGGCGTGGTTCTTCAGGTCACGCCCTCGCCCAATGGTCCCAACACCATCTTCACGATGGAGCAACGTCCGACACCCAGCAACAACATCTTCAGCGTCAGCACGACGCTTCCAGGGCTGTCCTGCAACGAGACCTATACGCTGACGGGGATGTTCATCACGGACGATGCGTGGATGGGGACCTTCACCCGAACCTACACGAACCCGGGGCCGCCATTCGGCGACTGTCGCGACTGCCAGAACGGCTCGGTCCAGCTGACCGGCACCCGCCAGTAGAGCGCCCGTGGGGTCCGTTTCCGGCTCGGGATCAGCGCTCGATTTCGAAAAGCGTCTGCGTGGCACCGTCCACCACGAGCAGGTTGCCCGACCGCGGGTGAATCGCCATCCCCTGGATGTCCGTCACGCCGTGGGAGCGCAGGTCCATGGCAAACCGCGTGGTGTTGGGGCCGTTGGTGTAGCGATCAATCCGGGATCCCACGGCCAACAGGATGTTGTCCTGGTCCTCCATCGCCATCGCGCCGGCGTGGTAGTCCACGTCAAACTGTACCCAGTTCAGATCGGCCCCCGTGGTCCGGTCGTAGAGCGCCAGGTTGGAGTCGAGCACGTCCACGAGGTTGTCGGTGACCGTCCGTGGCTGGGCGTAGATGAGGTCGTTCTGCGCGTCGTAGGCGACAGCGTCCGTGATCTGGGCGACCGCGGGCTCAAGCGGCGGCTCCTCTTCCCAACCCGGCTCATAGCAGAAGTGCTGGATCAGGGTGTCCTCACCCAGGTTGAGCAGGTAGCCATCGCTCAGCGTGGTCAGCGCAAAGA
Source organism: uncultured Pseudomonadota bacterium (assembly GCA_937890335.1). Taxonomy (GTDB): domain Bacteria; phylum Myxococcota_A; class Bradymonadia; order Bradymonadales; genus CALBXO01. The sequence goes on from CALBXO010000848.1 coordinate 1,255, forward strand.
CGCCGTCCTCGAGGGCCACAAGGTCGGTCCAGGGGGTGCCTGTGAAGACGCCATAGCGCTCCGTCTCGTTCGCCCAAACCAGCGTGACCGCGCCCTCGTCGGTCAGCTCATAGATCCCGCGGTTGGCATCCAGGAGGAGCACGCGCTCACTCGTTGGCTCGACAGTCACACCCACGATCGACAGATCGGACACGCCGAGGGCGGCCCCGATGTCCACCTGGCGCGCCGGTTCGTCCGCGGGAGCGCCATACCGCGCTTGCCCGTCCGTGCATGCGGCGGCGAGAAGAGTCGTGAAAGCGAGAATGAACAGGAGTGGCTTGCGCATTGTGTGTCCCGTTGAGTGCAGGGTCGTGGCCCGTTGACAGGAACTCCTTGTGCGATGGCCGTGCCAAGTGGCAGGATGCCGTGCCCGTGGGATTCGAAGGAATGGATCGATGACAAAACCCTCAGATTTTCGCGGGAGGCTTCGGCAATTCGTCGCCGGCTGGCAGGGGCGGGTCGTGTTGGGACTGCTGGGAACGTGGTTCATCGCTGCGGGCGTGCTCGATCACTACGGGCAGCGTGAGCCTGCGCGCGGACAGAAGTGGGACGCGATCGTGGTGGCTGGATGCCGTGTCCATCCCGACGGACAACCCTCCATCGCGCTGGCGCGGCGCACCCGTCTGGCCGTCAGGCTGTGGAAAGAGGGCTTTGCCCCGAAGATCGTGTTCACCGGCGGCACCGGTGAGGGAAAGATCAGCGAGGCCGCCGCAGCAGCCGGTATCGCCAGGACGCAGGGTGTGCCCGCGCAGGCGATCGTGATCGAAGACCGCTCCACCAATACGGAGGAGAATGCGCGGTTTGCGCGCGAGCTGCTCGGGCAGGCAAGGGTCCTGGTGGTCACGGACTCATTTCATGTCTTCCGAGCCCGGCGTGTCTTTGCCCGGCATTTTGCCGAAGCCGGCGGCGCGGGCAGTGTCGGTATGACATGGCCAAGGACCCGCGGCGCCGTGCGCGAGGTCGGCGCCATCGCATGGTACGCCCTCAACGGCCGAATGTAGCGACGACCAGCGCCGGAGACCGATTCTGGGTCCAGTTCGCGAGCGCAAAGTTGCAATGGGCAACCGACCTGCCGATACAGGTGGGGTGCGCTACCTGACGCCAGCCTGCCTGCTCCTCCTCTGTCTCGGATGCACCGCCTTCCCTGAGGCGCCGGTCGCCCCGGGCGACGCGATGGACACCGGGACGAGCGACGTGGGCACCGACACCACGCCCGAAGACACAGACATCGACACGTCGGACACCGCCGACACGACGGACACGCCCGAGCGAAACGACGGCGACCCGGAGTGCGTCGCCGATCGCGACTGCCTGGACACCCGCTTTTGCAATGGCCTGGAGTTTTGCGCGCAGGGCACCTGCCGGCCAGGCGTGGCTCCGAATGTGGACGACAACGACCCCTGTACCACCGACAGTTGTACCGAGTGCGCCGACGACGATCCCGAGTGCGACCGCGGCACGCAGGGACAGCTGCTTCACGTGCCGACAGGCGAGTGCGTCTGCGCCGACGACGGTGACTGTGATGGCGTGATCTGCGCGGTCACCACCTGTGTGGATGGACAGTGCGTCTCCGCCCCCACCGACGGCGGCTCATGCACTGCCGCCTGTCTGCGGGGCGATGCGGAGGGCACCTGCACGCAGGGCGCGTGCGTGCTCCCGCCGGAGGGACCCCACCAGTCCCAACTGTGCAGCAACGGCCGCGACGACGACTGCGACGGCCAGATCGACAACGACCCAGACTGCGCGCTCGCCGACGCGCTGGCGGTCGCCCCCCAGTCTGGGTCAGGCCCCGTGGGCACAGGTCCCGACCACGGCGTGGCGCTCGTGGTCACGCCGCTCGCCGGCGGCGACGCCATGCGCGCGCAAGCGACCAATCTCTACTGCACGTCGCGGAACATCCTGTACGAGCAGTCGTTCGACACCGACGATGGCGTCTTGAACGACCCCCTCGCCGAGGTCACCAACGGGCAAGGGGCCGTGGTGGGCGGCAGGCCGGGCAGCCGCGGCGGCACCGGACTCGCCGTCTGCAGCGGCGGCTCCATCCAGATTGGACCCATCGCGTTTCCCACTTCCGAGCACGGACTGCGAATCACGCTCCGTGTGGGCCAGCCCGCCGACCAGCGCGAGCTCGCCGCGGCCGACGATCGGCTTGTGGTCAGCTACCGCGACGACGCCACAGTCGACGTCGACCGGGAACCGACCTGGATCGCGTCCGGCGTGTGGGGCCGCGCCCCGCTCGACTTTGGCGACTTGCACCACGACATCATCATCGACCGCAACAGCGACGGGTCGGAGGCCTGGGTCCGCATCGATCACTGGATGCCCACGGTCGACACGCCCAACCGCTCGTGTTTCTGGGTCGACGACCTCGTCATCAGCGCGGTCCGCCGTCCGGACCGGCTCGGCGCACGCCACAGGCCCACGTGGAACGCCTTTGGCGGATCGGAAGCCCGCGAGTCGTTCGACGGCCGCTCTGCCGAAGACCTCATCCCGTGGCTCGGCGCGGGGCCGGGCAGCCACACGATCGGCATCAACGGCGCGCTCGCGTTGGAGGGCACGCACAGCATGACGTGGCGTTTTGACGGGACCGCCTGGTCGACCCTTTTCCTGCCGCGGCTCACCGCCCCGCCCAGCGTGTTTGATCGCCGGATGCCCATGGTCACGGAGCTGGGCCTCGCGTTCGCCGGTCCCGCCAATCCATCACCCATCACGCTGGGGCTCGGTCTGACCGGCCCGGGAATCGAAACCACGCGCTACGCGGGCGCTCCGCATCCGTACGACGTCCACTGGGTCTCCGGCCTCCTGGAACTTGCGACCGCGCGCCGCCGCGCCGCCTTCCACCGTGTGGTCCTCCCGGAGCGCGCCAAGACGCTGACTGAGCTCGACATCTTCCTGTCGAGCGACGACCCAATCGACCCCTTGGCTCTGCTGGTCGTCGACGAGGTGGACGTCTTCTTTCACGGGGACACGGTCCAGGATTCGGCGGTGACCGCGGGGGCGTCGGACGGCCCCCGGTATCCCTTCCGCTTGCGCGGCGTGCGGCCCGGCGTCTACCGTGTGCAGTGCTTCTGGCAAGTGCCGTTGGCGCCCACCCTGCCGACCATCGCGTCGTCCACGGTGGACGTAAGCCTGCGTTGAAAGCAGCACCGGCGGCGCCAAGGTCACGCCCGAACCAGCCGTCCCATCTCACGCGCCTCGGCCAGCCCCGCCTCGAATAGTTCGGCATGGCCGATGGCTCCCCGGCCAGTCGCCGCCGTGAACGCGGCCCGCAGGACAGCGTTGCGGATGTGCCCCCCGCTCATCTCGAACTCCCGACCCAGGACGGCGAAATCAATGTCGTCGGCCCGCGGCGCGCGCGGGGGAAGCAGACGCTCCCAGAGCGCGGCGCGCGCGTCCGACTCCGGGGCGTCGAAGGCTACCTTGAACCGGATGCGTCGCAGGAACGCGTCGTCGATCCCCTTGAGCAAGTTGGTGGTCAACACCGTAATGCCCGGGTGTGACTCCATCTTCTGAAGGAGG
>CALBXO010000849.1 GCA_937890335.1 uncultured Pseudomonadota bacterium
ATCAACCCGCACGGGCGCTTGCCGGCACTCCAAGACGAGGTTGCGCTCGCAGACGGCAGCACGCGCACCATCTCAGTCTACGACTCGACCGTGATCAACGAGTATCTGGAGGACGCCTACCCGGCCAGACCCTTGTTTCCGCGGGAGCCTGCGGACCGTGCCGCGGCTCGTTTGCTCGAAGACTGGGCCGACAATCTCCTCATCGAACCCGCCGGCGAGCTCTACGGCCAATTTGTGTTCACGGCGGAGTCTCGGCGCCAGAAGACCCGAATCGAGGAGGCCCGCCGGCGCTCGCTGGAGCTGCTGCGTCGCCTGGATGACATCCTCGCCGACGACCGCCCCTACCTGCTTGGCGACTACAGCATCGCCGACGCAGCGATGACGCCGTCCATGGCGTACCTCATGCAGTTTGGCACGCCGGTGGTCGAGGTCATGCCCCGCGTCCACGCATGGTTCGTCCGCCTCAAATCGCGCCCGTCCTTCCAGGTCTGACGCACTCGCCTTGCGCTGTGCGGTGCCATCAATGCACACCTGCGCTGGCCAGAACAGGCCGCGCTCCTAGATCCCGTCGAGCACGGCGCGCGCCTGGTTCGCGAAGCTGGCGCCTCGCTCCCGATTCTCCGGGTCGGCGCCCTCGGTTGCGGCCGCGATGGCGCCAAGCCGCACAATGGCCTCCTGACACCGCGCTTCCCCGGTCGCCCGGCCGCGGCGCCCCCAAGCCCCACACCCGAGCAGCGCGGCCCGGGCGCGCACATCCGCAGGCGCCGACGGCCGCGCCAACACCTGCTCCACCGCCGCCACACAGTCCGTAAACAACGCCAAGGCCTCCGGCGCGGTCTCGGTGCCGCCCAGCCACTGGGCGAGGATGGCCCCCTCCAGCAGCGCGTTGGCCCGAAGGTACATATGCTGGGCGACATGCGCGGCGGAGAGCCCCTCGTCCGACGCGGCCTGTGACGCCAACCCGGCAGCGGCGCTGAACGCACCCGCGGCCTGGGCTGGGTCCCGCTCTTTCCACAGGAGGCCGATGTTCTGCTGTGTACGGACCGCAGTGTCCCATGCGCCGGCTCGAATCTCCGGCGGCGCGGCCTCGGACGTGGCGGCCAGAGCCAGCTGCACGGCCCCCTCCATCGAGCCGATCCCCCGCGTAAAATCCTCTGTGCGCACGTAGAGGCCGTACACGCAGGCGTAGTTGGCGCCGCGCTGAAAGGCCTGCGCCTGAAGAGCGGCATCAGCGCCCGGCGCGCTGGAGGCCTCGCGCGTCCAGCCCAGGGCATTCTCCAGATGTTCCACCGCCGTCTTGGGCTCGTCCTCCACCTGGGCGAGCTCAAAGTGTATCTCGCCCATAACCAGCATGGACTCGACCTCGAGCGCCGGCGTCAGCCCGCCCAGCTCCAGGACCTCCTTGCCAAGCTCAAGCGCGCGCACCAGGTCGGTTTTGTAGCGCGTGTCCCCCTGGTCGCGCAGCGTCGTGGCCAACGCCAACGCCGCAGCTGACGCGTTGGCGAGCGTGCGCAGCAGCTTCTCCTTGTCGATCTCCTGTTTCGAGAAGTCGCGCGCTGCGTCTGCGCACAGCACCGCGTCGCGAAACAGCTCGATCGCGCGTTCGGGTGCCTCGTACCGCACTGCATGCGCCAGCTCGAACGCCGCGCATTGGGCTCGGTACAAGCCATGAAGGCGGACGTCTGCCTCCAGGTCCTCGCGGCCATGGATCTCGGCGCAGAGGACCGTCGCAGCGAGCAGCGCGTCTGCGGCACCGCCCATTTGCGCGGAGACGATTCCGCGAGAGTAGGCCGCATCTGACGCGAGGCGGGCCGCTTGTGTGCGCACCTCAGCGGGAAACGCGTCCTCCTTCCAGACCACGCCAGCGTGACCCAGGGCCTGCTCAAACTGCGCATCGGCCAAAGCCATATCGCCGGCGCCGGCCGCGTCGCGCGCCTGCTCAAACGCGGCGCGCGCGACCTCGAACGCTTCATAGGGATTCAACATTCATCGTCCTCGTGGTCGGCGCGCTGCGCGTAGAAGGCGCGCGTGGCCGGGAACATCGGCTCGAGCGCGACAGCCTGCGCCGCGGTCAGCCACCGCGCGTCGGCGAGCTCGTCCCGCTTCAGGCAAAACTCCGCCCCACCTTGCAACGGTGTCTCGTGCCAGACCAGCATCCAGCGCGCCTGGTGCGTCGGACAGCGGAACACCTCGCGACCAAAGCCGACGCGAAGGCCGGTCTCCTCGGCGACCTCGCGCAGCGCCGCCTCGCGCAGCGACTCTCCCGGTTCAATCTTGCCGGTGACCGGGGTCCAGTACCCACCGGCACTGACGCCCTCCGCACGCTTCACGAGCAGGTAGCGACCGTCCTCACGAATCACCACAGCGGCGACGGCGAGTGGAATCCCTGTGGCTTCGTCCAACACGGTGCTATAGTTCCGCCCCGTGTCGAAGTTGCAACCCAGCGTCCCCCTTGTTTTTGCTTTCCTGCTACTCGCCGCCTGCGGCGAACCGGACGAGGAGAATGTCTGCACGCCCAGGGTGGAACAGTCCGACCTCGACGCACTGGGACCAGGTTGCCAGGAGGACGCCGTGTGCACGCCCCGCGCGGACCCGGCCAGCCTGATCGACCAGATGGCGTGGTCCTACCAGAACGACGCGGCCGCAGACCCACTCGCGGAGCACCGCCCCACCGACATCGACTGCCCGGAGACCGCGTACGAACTCGACGGCTCGATTCTCGAGGTGGACACGGGGGCCTGCAACTACCTCAGCGTGAGCCAACCCACGCTCCAACCCATCCGCGCCTGCGATACCCTCCAGGTCACCGTGTCCCATTTCAACCTCTACGCGCCCGTGCCCGCAGAGGGCCACGTCGCAGTGGTTGTGGACGGTGATGTGGTGTTGGACGAAGTGCGGCAGATTCCGCACCCGAGCGACTTCATCTACCTGCGCTGGAAGGCCAGCCGCCCCTACCCCGCCGGCGTCCCGGTTGTGTTCCACGTCCACAACCACGGGGTCAACGAGTGGCAGATCGTCGACATCTCCGTCGGCGCCGACTGATTCGCGCTATTGAACCAAGTTTGACAACGGCGCGCACTCACCGCTAGGAAGAGAGCGGTTTGGCAGGCAGCGGACTTGGGTGAGCCCGTGCCTGATATGAAGTTCTTTTCTCTGTGCCTCCTGGTTTGCGCGCTCGGCTTGGCGGCGTGCGCGCAGGCCCCAACGGAAGACAGTTGTGATCCCGGTGAAGAGGGAGTCTGTGCGTGCCCCGACGGCACCCAGGGCGTGAACCTCTGCAGGGACGGTGCGTTCGGCGATCGATGTTACTGCGGCGGTGCGTGGACCGACGAC
>CALBXO010000850.1 GCA_937890335.1 uncultured Pseudomonadota bacterium
GACCTTCCTGGCGGGCAAGTGTCACGTGGGGCTGGAGAATTTCTCGGCGGGTCGCGCTGGTGACAAGGCGTCTGTGGGTCTGAGCCAGAAGCTACACGCGCTGGCGCTGGACATGGGGCGGCACAAGACGGGTACGACGCCGCGCTTGGATGCTCGGAGCATCGACTGGGACGGGCTCGAAGTACAGCCGGGCGACACGCCGCCCAGGCGACTGAGCTTCTACTGGGATGAGCCGATGCTCGAGCAGCGGCCCTGCCACATCACCTACACCAACCTGCACACGCACGAGGTGATCGCCGCCGCAACGGACCAGTCTCCGATGTTCACGGGCGTCATCGAGGGTGTCGGGCCGCGGTATTGTCCGAGCATCGAGGACAAGGTGGTTCGGTTTGCCGACAAGGATCGGCACCAGATCTTTCTGGAGCCGCAGGGCCTGGAGACCCGCGAGATCTACCCGAACGGGCTGTCCACGAGTTTGCCGTTGGCGGTCCAGTACGCCTTCCTGCGCACGATCCCCGGGCTCGAGAACGTGGAGATCATGCGCGCTGGGTATGCGGTCGAGTACGACTTCGTCAATCCGTACCAGCTGCACCCGACGTTGGAGTTGCGCAACCTGGGTGGCCTGTACCTGGCGGGCCAGATCAATGGCACCAGCGGGTACGAGGAGGCCGCCGCGCAGGGCATGATGGCGGGGATCAACGCGGCGCGCGCGGTCCAGGACGCCGAGCCCGTCGTGCTCGGACGCGACGAGGGTTACATCGGTGTCCTCATCGACGATCTGGTCACCAAGGGCACGGACGAGCCGTACCGAATGTTCACGAGCCGCGCTGAGTTTCGCCTGCTGTTGCGGGAGGACAACGCCGATCTGCGCCTGAGCGAGCTCGGCCATGACCTGGGCATTCTCGGGGACGAACACTACGCGCAATTCGCCCGCAAGCGCGCCGCAATTGAGGCGGCGCGGGCCCTGATGAAGCGTACCGTCGTGTCCCCGAGCGACGCCAACGTGGCGCGCGCCGCCGAGCTGGGGATTGGCACGCTGAACAAGAGCGTGAGCATCGACGAGCTGCTGTGTCGGGTGGATGTCACGCTGGAGCTGGTCGCGCAGTTGGTCGGGGGCGTCGCGGCGGAGACTCTGCTCGCGTTGACCCCGGCTGAAACGGAGCAGGTCGAGATCCAGGCCAGGTATGCGCCGTACATCGAGCGGCAGCTGGAGCAGGTGGAGCGCTTCCGCGAGATGGAAGACGTACTTGTGCCATCCCATGTCGACTACGACGGCATCCATGGGCTGTCGTTCGAGTGTCGTCAGCGCCTCACAAAGGCGTCGCCGGTGACGATCGGACAGGCGGCGCGTGTGCCGGGTGTGACCCCTGCGGCGGTCAGCGCCCTCTCCGTCCACTTGCGGTCCATGGCCCCGACAGTCACGCCGACCACGCCGTAGTTGACCCTGCATTCCGATCTTGCGCTGCCCCACATGTTCGCGTAGTGTCGAACGTGGCTTTTGCAGTACAAACTGGACGAAAGACGTTGGCGAGGCGCCCGGACCGGGTGATGAGACGAACCGTTGCGTGCTTGCTGCTCTGTGGCATGGCGTGCGGAGGCTCTCGGGGGTCGGGCGGTGCTGGCGCGGATGTGGGCGGCGACCTGGTAGAGGTTGGCGGTGACACCACGGACGTGCGCCATGTCGATACGCGCGACGTTCCGGACCCGTCTGACACCCCCGCCACCCCCGCCACCCCCCACACCCCC
>CALBXO010000851.1 GCA_937890335.1 uncultured Pseudomonadota bacterium
CCCGAGATCAACTGGGGCGGGCAATGGGATTGCCGCATCTCGGTCTGGATCACCGCCAATGGGATGGACCCCCAACCCGGCGGGCAGGACATGGCCGCTGTGGTGACGAGCGCGCTGGACGGCGACTCGCTGGCGTTCAGTTCCAGCAGCCGAGACGCTTTCCGTGACTGCGGCGTCACCTTCACCGTCGCCGGCGACCAGGGGACGTTCGCGCACGACGCCTGTGACGGCAACACCTGGAACGACGGGGCCCTGTCCTGGGTGGGGCCAGGGCTCACTTTCAACACCATCAACAACCAGAATGACGGCCAGTTTCTGCTTGAGCATCGCTTCACCTGCGAGCCAGCGGTGGCCCGCGATCTTCACGCGGTCACGCTGACCATGGTGGAGGGCGACTCGCTGGTACTCATCGGCCCCGAGCCTGGGATCGACAGCCAGGTTGAGCTGTGCCAGCCGGGGGACCTGTGCTTGTTCGAGGTTCCGGACGGCCACCACGTCACAGTCCTGAGCGAGCACCCCGTCGGGCCGCCCGAGCTCGAGTCTGCGCCAGATCTTGGCGGCAGCTGCCAATCCGACGACCGATCACTGCGCTGCGCGTTTTTCGTCTCGGCGGACCAGACGATGCGTATCGTCTGGCCCCACTATGAGCCGCCGCGACGCGTGTTCACTCTGTCCGCCCAGATGAACGGCTACTCGGGCTTCTTCTCCTTCATGACGGACGGCGAGGCCATGTCGGCCGGCTGCAATGGCGAGTGCCAATGGGAGGTCGACGCCGACACCAACGTCGGTGTCTCCATCAACAGCACGGATGTGAACCCCGAGGTGAGCGGGAACAACCACAGCTGTCAGATCGTCAACAACTCCACGTGGAGCTGCACCTTTCCCATGAACGGCAACCGAACGTTCAGCGCCGTCGAGCGGTAGGTTCGCAGAGTGCCAGCGAGCAAAACATGGTGAAGATCCTCACAGACAGCGATGTGTGGGCCGGGCTGGACATGCACAGCGCCATCGCGGCGGTGCGACGCGCTCTCGCGGCACACCGCGACGGCACTCTGGTCGCGCCGCCGCGCCATGGGGTCAGCACAGGTCCCGGCAGTCTCGTCTTCACCGTGGGTGGCCAGGGATCGCTTGCGGGGTTTCGCGTCTACGACACCTACCCAGACTCGAAGCAAGACCAGCTCACTGCCGTGTGGCGCGACGGCGCACTCCAGGGCGTCATCGTCGGCTCGGCGCTCGGAGCGATCCGGACCGGGGCCATCGGCGGCGTCGCCGTGGACGCGCTGGCCCGCCCTGAGGCCTCCACAGTCGCCATCGTGGGCGCTGGGCTGCAGGCCCGGACACAGCTGCTGGCCGCCGCCGCCGTCCGACTCCTCACGCAGGTGCGCGTCTACAGCCGAACACAGGCCAGCCGCGACCGCTTCGCGGCCGAGATGAGCGCTCGGCTCGACCTGCGCGTCGACGCCGTCGACAACGTCAGCGACGCCTTCGACGGGGCGGACATCATCCTCAGCGCGACCAACGCCTCCTCCCCGGTGTTTCGGGCGGAAGACGTACCGGCTGGCTGTCACGTCACGGTCGCCGGACCCAAGTTCGCGGACCGGCACGAGTGGCCACGGGCCTTGGCAGATCGGGCGGCGCGCATCGTCACCGACGCGCCGGATCAACTGCGCGCCTACCCCACGCCCTTCCTGCTCGCGTCGACCCCCCACATGGACCGAATCGAAGACCTGTGCCGTCTGTCGGCGGCCACTCGCCGCGCCGAGGACATCACATTATTCGTCTCCACGGGGCTCGCGGGAACCGAGGTTTTTGTCGGCGAGGCCCTGCTTGGCGTGCGCCCGAGCCCGCGGCGGGGCAACCTGTTCGCCGATGTGGACGCGCCCCTGCGAGGTGAGCGCGCCGAAGACCTGGTCTCATGGGGCCGGCTGACCATGGAGCGCCTCATCTCTGCGGAGAGCGAGAATGGGGGCGAGTACAACCAATCATGGGATGAGTGGGTCGTGCTGCTGCGCGGCTCCGCAACCCTCGTGGTCGCCGGAGACGCGCTGGATCTGCGCGCGGGCGATTGGATCTGGCTGCCGGCCCACACCCCACACACGGTCACCCGCACCAGCGCGGGCGCCCTCTGGCTCGCAGCCCACGCCCGCTGAGCGGCTGTCTACGCATTCGGACGGAGCGACCGCCGGTTTTCAACGTCCCACGCTGGCCGCGAGGGCGCGGCTGGGAGTACGTTGGTCCATCGATGTGGCGCAGCAACAGATCGCCACACACGCGCCGGAGGAAACGTGGCACGCACCGCATCTCTACTGATCATCGTGTTTCTCGCCGGCTGCATTACGTCGCCGCAGATCGATCCCAATCCGCTCGGCGGGGACGGAACTCCGAACCGTTGCCAGCAGCAGGCCGACCAGACCGTCAAGGTGACCGGCGGGGTCAGCGCCTCCTTCCAGAAAGGCATCGTCGGTGTCGAGGGTGAGGCCGGATACGAGCAGATCGTGGAGATCCAGACCAAGTTTGACGCTCTGCAACGCGACTACGCACAGCTCAGCTACCAGCTGTGCGAGGACTCCGCCTCGGGCGCCATCAGCCAAGCCTACTACGAGCGTCGCCGGGAGTGCCTGGACCAGTGGTTCAGCGCCATGCGGTCCATGGAGGGGGTGCTGGAGAGCGCCGCCGCCAAGGGCGACGCCAAGGACGCCGCCTGGTCTCTGCAGGGGCAGATGCAGTGGCTCGATCGAATTGTCGCCTGCGGCAAAGAGCCCGCCGATGCCCCCGCTCCGACGGCAACGCCGGTGGCCGAGCAGCCCCAAATCGAGCTCACGGCCTACCTGGTCTGCGAGATCCAGCGGGACGGCGCCTGGCAGTCGGTCGAGGACTGCGACAACGTGCCGCTGCGCGAGAACGATCGCGTGAAGATCGGGTTCCGCGTCAACCAGCCCGCCCGTCTCTACCTGCTCAACTACAACGAGACCGGCGCGTACCAGATGATGTTCCCGGACCGCGGGATCGCCAACGAGCTCGAGCCCGGACGAGACTATTTCCTGCCGCCGGATGACTGGTTTGAGCTCGACGACCAGAAGAACGTCACCGAGCACCTCCAGATCATCGCGTCCCTGGAGAAGGTCCCCCAACTGGAAGCCCAACGCGGCGTTTTTGTGGAGCCGTCGGCCGACGGCTCGCAGCCCAAGGAGGCACTCAAAACGCGGGGCCTCGTGGAGCCGTTCATCGAGCGGTCCTTCAAGGCCAAGAAAAAGCCCGTGACGCTCGACGTGGGCGGCAAGTCCGCGACGACGGTCCCCAAAGTGGTCTCTGGGCCGGGAATCAGCGTGACCGAGTGGCGGCTGAGGCACGAGTAGCCATGAGCGGCCTTCATGAGGGCCAGCCAGTGGCTGGCCGGTACGTGCTGGGCAAGCGCCTGGGTGCCGGCGGTTTGGTGAAGTCTGGAGTGCCGACGACGGCGGCGAAGCCGTCGCCCTCAAGTTCTTGCACCCTCATCTGCGCGCCACGGCGGACGCGCCCGTGCGCTTCCGAAGGGAAATCCTGACGACGGCCCGGCTGTCCCACCCCGCCATCGTGCCCGTGTTGGACGCGGGACAGACGCCTGACGGCCACCTCTGGTTCGCGATGGAGTACGTCGAGGCGCAGCCAATCGACGCGGTGTGGGGCGACGACCTCTCCGTGGGACTGGGCCTGTTCGACTCGCTGCTGGACGTGCTGTCCTACGCCCATGCACGCGGAGTCATCCACCGAGATCTCAAGCCCGACAATGTGTTGGTCGAGCGGTCGGGAGACCTGCGGCTGCTCGACTTTGGCATCGCCGCGCTGGACCCATGCCTCGGCGGCATCCTTGGCCCGGAGCCGTCCATCACAAACCCCGGGATGCCGCTCGGGACTGTCGCCTACATGAGCCCGGAGCAGTCGAGCGGCGCGCCGGCGATGTGCGGCCCCGCGTCCGACCTCTACTCGGTCGGCGTGATGCTCTTTGAGTACCTGACCGGGGCGGTCCCGTTCAGCGGCACGTGGATCGAGGTCATGGCCGGGCACACCCTCGGCCCTCCGCCCAGAGTCACGCCCCGCCCGACGCTCCGCAATCCGGTGCCCGAGCCACTGTCGCGGCTGCTGTTGGAGCTGCTGCAGAAACGGTACGTGGACCGGCCAGAGACCGCGGCGGAGGTCAAGGCACGCCTCGGCGCTGTGGGTAACCTGCTGGGTTTCCACACGATGCGGCTCGCGCCGGCGCACGCAGCCCGAGAACGCGACACGACGCTCGTGGCGGTGCGCACGCCGCGAGCGAGCCAGTCCGGCGAGTATGTGGACGCAGACACAGCGGGCCCCGCTTCGGGCCTCGACATCGCGCGGGCGCGCGAGCTACCAGCCCTGGGCAGAGACGCCGCGCTGCTGAACCTCCGAACGGCCCTCGACAGTCCAGGCCTTGTTCGCGTCTCCGGCGAGCCCGGGGTGGGCCGGCGACACCTCGTCCGCCAGCTCACCTACGAAACGCTCGCCCGCGGTACCGCCCGCGTTGTCACGGTCCACGTGGGCCCCACGGGCGTCCACGCTGCCATCCACACGGCGCTCATGCAGGCGCTGCGGCCACGTCACCTCGCGCGCAAGTGGCTGCGGCCAAGCCTCCGCGACGAGTGGCGGATGGAGCCCACGCTCGCCGACGCCGTGGCCGACCTGCTCGTCGGCGGTGCAGGCCACGCGGACACGTTGCCCGGCTCCGCAGACCCCACGGACATCTGGGTCCGGGCCCTGGTCCATATAGCCCAAACCCCGTGTTCAAAACCGCTCGTCCTGTGGATCGACGGCGACGATGACTCGGCCGCGCTGGGCTCATTCGCGGCACAGATGGCGACGCGTTCGGCGGTCGTCTGGACCCACGGAAGGACGCTCGCATCGCTGTTGGGGGGCACGTTCGCGCCGTTGGAGTCACAGACCACCGAGATCGTCCTCCAACCCGTCGACGACGGCACCATCGCCAGGCTGCTCAGGTGCCTGGTCCCCGACGGCGACGAGCCGGCGCTCACGTCCTTGCGCTCGGCCGCCCGGGGTCGTCCGAGCCGGGCGCG
>CALBXO010000852.1 GCA_937890335.1 uncultured Pseudomonadota bacterium
GTAGCCAGCTCGACTGCGACGACTCGGACGACCGCCGCTCCCCGCTGGCCCTTGAGCTGTGCGACGGCGTCGACAACGACTGCGACGAAGAGGTCGACGAAGGTCTCCGGACGGCCTGTGGCGACTGTGGGACGCTGCCGGCGGAGGTCTGCAACGGGGTGGACGACGACTGCGACGGAGTCGTCGACGACGGCGTCACCAACGCGTGCGGCCAGTGCGGCGACACCCTGCCGGAGTGGTGCGACGGAATCGACAATGACTGCGACGGCGCCGTCGATGAAGGCTTGGATTGCGCGTGCGAGCCCGGCGCCGAGCGAGGCTGTCCCAACCTGCAAGAGGTCGATCTCGACCTGTGCCGCCAAGGCCGGCAGGACTGCGTCGCCGGCAGCTGGGGGCCGTGCAGGAACCCGACAATCACCACGGGCGTCGAGAGCTGCGACCTCAAAGACAACGACTGCGACGGCGACATCGACGAAGAGTTCGACATCGAGATCGACAGGTCCAACTGCGGCGCCTGTGGCGTGGTCTGCAGCACGCTGCACGCAGAAGCGGCCGCGTGCGCGGCCGGACAGTGTGCGATCACCTGCAGGGCCGGCTACGTCGATGTGGACGGGCGAAGCGATACGGGCTGCGAGTATCCGTGCGCGGCCTCTGGCGCTGAAACCTGTGGCAACGGCCAGGACGACGACTGCGACGGCGTCGTGGACAACGGCTGCGGCACCAGCACCCTCGCGGGCACCTACGCGTGGATCAATCTGTTTGGGCGAGCGGCCGAAGGACAACCCCCCGGGCTCGTCACAGGCGTGCTCACCGCCGATGCGGCGACCGGTACCGCCACAGTCGAGGAGCTGGTCCGGTACACCACCGACGACGACGACGGCGTTGCCCGGTTCTCACGCTCGTCATCACGCACCGTGTCGCTCGACCCCCAGGGCCGGCTCACGCTCGCCCCTGCTGGCCCTGAAGACCCGCTCGGCGGAGTGTACCGCGGTCAGCTGACGCCGGACCCCTACCGCTCCTTTGCGGTACTCATGGAGTTTGACGGTGATCGCCAGATTGCGTCGATCGCCCTGCTCGTCCGGATGGACGTACCCGCGACGGCAGAGCGGGACCACACCCACGTGCGCGGCCCCTACCACGCGATCCACTTTCTGCCTGACCGGCTCCTGACCGCGCGTCTCAACCCAGGGCCCATCTCGATTTCGGGTTGGTCATTGGACGCGACGGCTCCGCTCGGAACCGGCCGCGAGCCCTTCCTGCTCGATGGCACCTCCGGACTGGTTCCCGCACCGACCCAGGAGCACACGCTGGACTACCGGCTCGGCGACACCGGCCACACCGAGTTTCAGCGGTCGCGCGTGGGCAGCGGGGGACAGAAAGTCGCACACTACGCAGGCCCCTCCGACCCGGTCGGCGGTGTCGCCGTGCTGGCCATGGCGCCCGATGTGGAGGGCAGCCCGGGTCCGTTCGAACCCGGCCTCGTGCTGTTGACGGAACGCCGCGAGCAACCGCAGCTGGCAGACCTGGAAGGCGTGTGGACGCTCGGCGGCCTCCAGAGCCGCTACCTCGAGGACGAGCGTAAGATTCAGTACAACGCCGTGCAGCAGGAACTGACTTTCACGCGCCCACAGGCGGGCGAGCACCTGCGCATCTTCCGAGACGTCGAAGGGACTCCCGAGGACGTGGGAACCGTCACGGTCGGCTCCGCTTCCACGGGTGAGACAACACCCGAGGTTCGGTTGAGTTTGATGTCGAACGACAACCTCGACCGTCCGCGCATTGAGCTGCGCGGCGCGCTGAACCTACGCCGTGACACGGCGGTCTTCTGGGAGATCGCTGACCTTGGGAACGGTCTGCCGGTGACGAGCCTTTTCATCGCGATACGCCAGCAGCCATAGGGCTGCGCTGCATCGGCGCGGAGCTCCTCAGAGCACTCCTTGGCCGTCCACGCGGCGTGCCCACCCGCACGGCGAGTGACACGCACACGTACAGCATGGTGATGGCGTTGTCGGCGCCTTTGAGCGCCTTGCGGGGATTACCGGCGTGGGTCAACCCCTTGGGCCTACTCAGGGGGACGTAGCGGTGGGGTTGTTCAGCTGTCGCGGTTGGGGAGAGTCGTGAGGCGGCCAAACGTCTCGGAAAAGCCGACACAGAATGCGGTCGCGGCTGCAAACACCGCCAGGCCCGCCCCAACATAGGCCAGCAGCGCGGCCGGCGAACCCGAGGTCTGCGCCGCCAGAGCCCCCGCCGCCACTGGCATCATGAGCGTCCAGGCGAGATAGAGCCCAGCCCACACGCTGCCCAGACCATCCGTGTGCGAGCCGCGGAAGGCGAGCAGGCTCGGGATCGCCAACAGCACCGGCACGGCCGCCAGCCCAGCCACGATGGCGCCGACGGCGCCCTGCCCGGCGAGATCCACGAGCACCACCGCCATGGGTCTGCCGAGGTCACCGAGGATGAAATCCAGGAAAGCAAAGTTGGCGACGACCATCAGGATGCCCGCCGCTACCACGATGCGGGACGTGAACGCCTGCGGGTACCGCGCCCTCCACAGCAGCGCCATGGGGAGCACAAACGAGACCGCCATCGTCCCTCGGCGAGCAAGCCCGCCAAGCTCGCCGAGCGGCGCAAGATCCGTCGCGGACACCAGCATGGTGGCGATCACGCCGACCAGGCCGATGATGAGGGCGCGCATGCCCGGTGGGAAACGCAGCGCGCTCGCGCCCAGAACCAACAATCCACCCAGGACCGGGAAGGCCATGGACACCTGCGTCAACGGTGACAGCGTCCCAAATTGATCCAGCCCCGTGGCGAACACCTGGAACACGACTCCGAGAAGCATCGCCGCTCCGGCGGCGGCGCCGAGCATGCGCACGACCGCCTCGGCGGGTTCGGCAGGGGCCCGCGCCGCGATGGCCGTCTGGGGTGCTGGCGCTCCTACCTGCTCGGGCGGCGGGTCGGCCGACCACGCGACGTGTGCGTCCGAATCTTCCGGGGCCGTCGTGGCGAGTCCATCCTCGGCATCGGAAACCTCAGCCGTCGCCGCCGCTACGACCTCGGGCGACACCTCAAGGTTGTCTGCCGTGTCCGCGAGCTCGTCGCGGGACTCGGCTTTGGCGTCTGCGACCTGGTCCAGTTCAGACGTGTCCGCGTGCGCAAGCTGACGTTTGGCAAAGTCCGGCGGCGGCAGCACCATCTGCTGCGTGGCCAGCGGACTGTCCTCGTCTTCGCCGGACCCATCGTGTCCAAATGCCTCGTCTTCCAGGTTCTCGTCCAGCGCTGCCGCGGGCAGCGAGATCTGCATGGTCCGGCCGCCCTCGACCATCGCGCTCTCGCGCGCGCGAATCGGATCAAAGACCTGCACGTCCGTGCTGTCGCCCTCGTCCTCACTTGGCGGCAACTGACCGGGCGCACCCACCAAATCGGCGGCGCCGCCGAGGGTGGCGATGGCCTCGTCGGCGAAGGCTTCGTCCACGAAGCCGTCGTCTCCAAACAGGTCATCGCCGCCCGGGTCTTCGCCAAACTGCGCGCCGGAATCGCCGGGATCGTGGGCCGTTTCGGACGCATGCCCGAAGATCGCGTCTGCGTCGGTGTCTTTGACGCCACGCTCGAGCTCTTCGGCCAGCTCGCCAAACGCAGGCATGGAGATCTGCTGCGTACGCCCAATGTCTGCGTCCAGAGCCCGCTGCGACGGCGGTGTCAGCCTACGTGCGGAGATGCTGGAGCTGATGCGCACGGCCTGGCTCGAACGCGAGATGTCCGTCTTCTTGAAGACGTATGCGCCCGGGGAGGTCTCCTTGGATGGTGCGGCCTTTCCGGCATCGATCGCGGGGGTGCCGAGAAGCGTCGACCTGGGCTTTGCCCCGCGCTCGGGCGGCGTGCCCTCGCCCGACTTGCGCGGCGGAAACTTGAAGAGGCCTGCGCCCGGAGCATTCCCGCGAGGGCTGTTGGTCTTGCCTGGGCGCGCCGGTCCCAGGTCCGTCGACTGGCGGGGCTTGGACCGCCTCTTGGGCTCAAGCTTGTGGTAGCCCACCGCCTGGGTCATGGGCGAGTCCGCAGGCCCGTCGTCCTGGGCCACCGGCGGCGCTCCGAGCAACGTCTTCCGGTTTGGCGCGGCCAGCCCGAAGATCGACATCGTACGCGGCGATTCACCCTTCCGATGCGTCTGAATCTCATCGGTAACGCCAGGCACCCAGGTCTTCTCCAAGGACGGTTCGCCGTCGGAGTCCAGGCGCGGCAAACCCACAGAGGTGCGGCGCTGCACGGCGTCACCGCCGCTGACAACTTTGCCGTGCCGCGCGCTCGTCTCCGGCGGCGCGGGCGCATGGGCTGGCTTGAGGGACTTGCGCGCGGTGGGCAACCCAAAGCTGGTGCTGCTGCCGTCAGGGTCCGATGTGCTGAGCTTGGAGTCCCCGCCAGGCTGACGTCCCACGCTAAACTGGGTGGAGCCATGCGGCAGCATCGACCCACCGGACAAGTTCGAGTCTTCACCACGGCTGGCCCATGGAGCCATCGTCGCGTTGAGCTGTGCGCCGCGTTTGCGACCGGGCTCATTGAGACCGCTGATACCCTGCGGTTTGGTCGATTCGAAGACCCCAGGAACGTCGCTGTCGTCGTCCAGATCCCCCATGGAGGGCGAACCGAGCATCGTGGACTTGGCGCCAGGTCGAGACCTCACTCCGAAGCCGTGCCGCGTCGCGTCGCCCGAATCGTCAGAGGGGGACGGGCGAGCAGCGGGCGCGCCGCTGCCAGACAGTGAGATTCGGATGCGATGGCCACAGCTTTCGCAGCGCAACGCCCCTTCCGGGTTGGAGGCATTGCACTCCGGACAGTTCTTCAAGGGTCCCCTCGAGGCGGGTGGAACCGTGATATCGGCAGCGCGAGCACCCCAACTTTACTCTCTGGCCCCGACGCCTGTCAATTTCGTCGTATTCGACCTGCGCGGGACTTGCGCGCCATCACCGACGGGAGGTATCGTCGCGACGATGACCGCCCCCGCACTGCGACAGCTCGTGACCGTTCTCCGCGGATGTATCCGCGGCGGCAACCATCTGCGAGCCCTCCGTCTCCTTGTGACCAACCTCGAACGGACCAACGGAGATTTCGGACTGCGACCGTACGTCGCCGAAGTTCTCCAGGAAATGGGACGCACGCGCGAGGCCGCAGAGATACTCGAAGTCCTCGTGCGCCACTTCACCAACTCCGGCAGTCCACTGCGGGCTGTGGTGACGGCCCATCGTCTGGCGAGTTTTGAACCCGACGTGGGAAGCCACTTTGACCACATCGCCGCGGTCTACGGACTCGGCTCGCCGTTCCTCGACTACGAGGAGTCGTTGGCCCCGGTCGCGGCAACAGACATCGAGTACGATCTTCAGGGCGCGGAGCCAGATCTGCCCCTCGAAGCGCTCGCCGAGGCAGCGTACGAGGCGGCGATTCACAAGGAGGGCTTTGCCAACAGCCCCGACGCGGTGCCGCCCATCCCGCTGCTGAGCAGTTTTGATGTGCGCGCGCTGCGCAAACTCCTCGAGTCGCTGGAGACCCGGACATTCGCCGACGGCGAGATCCTGCTGGGACCGAACACCCCGGCTCTGACGCCCACCTGGATCGCCGCGGGCGAAGTGGCCGCACGTTCCGAGGACGGATCGGTTGCGATCGCCCCCCCCGGCAGCTTGTTCGGTCACGCCAGTCTCAACGCGCGCGAGGACGCTTCCGAGCCGCCGAAGCTCGAGGCGCGGGGCCCCGTTGAGGCGGTGTCGATTCCGGAGGCGACGGTCGCCGCCATGCGCGTCGATGCGCGCATGGCACCGGTGATCGAGGCATTCCAAACCGCGTGCGCGGTGGATCGCGCTCTGAACACGACCACGCTGTTCACCTCCGTCCCTCTCGAGGAAAGACCCATCCTCCTCGACATGATGACCCCCTGCTCCGTGCCCGACGAGACGATGGTGATCCGCGAGGGCCAGAAGCACAAAGGCGTCTATGTCGTGCTGGACGGCCGCGTGGACATCAACCGCAAAGACGGCGAGTGGGACGTGACGATCAAGACGCTGGGCGCAGGCGACGTCCTGGGAGAGATCAGCGCCTTCACCGACGGACAGGCCATCGCGTCCGCGATCACCGACGGCCCCACCCGCCTGCTCTACATGAGCCAGTCCAACATCTCCGCCGTGGGCAAACTCTACCCCGGCGTGCTCGAAGAGATGCGTTCGTTTGCCGCACGGCGCCTTCTCGGCAACGATGACTGACGGGAACAACCCCGCGCCACGCACGGTTGTACCCCTCGAACTGGCCCACTGAAGGCCCGACCACGGAGCAGCCATGCAATTGCGCACCCTCATGGGCGCCGCCGCCGTCGCGACTCTCACACTCATCGCCTCCATGGCGATCGCGGACGACTTCAACGGGTCCCCCGTCGTCAACGGTGATCTCGTGCAGATCGTCGTGGACGCGGACGATGGCCTGAGCGACGCCGAGGTGAAGGAAATCGGCCAGGGTCTCGGCATCGACCTCACGCTCAACAGTGTTCACTCGGACCCGGCCAACCTCTACATCGCCTGGGTGCCGCAGAGCCGCCTTGAGGCTGTGTTGGACGCAATCGAAGGCGTGGACGGCATCGAGTACGCCGAGCCCAACATGCGCGTCGAGGCCTTTGGGGCCCCCAACGACCCATTGTACCAGTACCAGTGGCATTTCAAGCAGATCAACGCGGAGTCCGCATGGGCCCGATCGTCCGGCAAAGGCGTCACCGTCGCGGTGATCGACACCGGCGTGGCCTGGAAGGACAACAGCAGCCGCGGCTTCAAGATGGCGCCCGATCTCAAGGGCACGCCCATGGCCAACGGGTACGACTTTGTCGATGACGACAAAGACCCGTTTGACGAACACGGACACGGCACACACGTCGCCGGCACCATCGCCCAGACCACCAACAACAAATACGGCGTGGCCGGCCTGGCCCACAGCGCGTCGATCATGCCGATCCGTGTCCTGAACAAGAACGGATTCGGCTCCGTCAGCGACATCGCGGATGGCATTCGTTACTCGGCGGACAATGGCGCCAAGGTAATCAATATGAGCCTCGGTGGCCCGTTGCCGAGCCTGACCATGCGCTCGGCGATTCGCTACGCGCACTCCAAAGGCGTGACCATCGTAGCGGCCGCCGGAAACAGCGGCCGCCGCATGCGCAGCTACCCCGCCGCGTACAAGCACGTCATCGCCGTGGCCGCCACGCAATACGACAAGAAGACCACCTTCTACTCCCAGTGGGGAGAGTTCGTGGACATCGCCGCCCCCGGCGGCAACACCCGCGTTGACCAGAACAACGACGGCCGCCCCGATGGCGTGATGCAACAGACGCTCAAGCGTGGCAGCACCTCTGAGCACGACTTCTCACTCTATATGGGAACCTCCATGGCATGCCCCCACGTGGCCGGCGCGGCTGCCATGATCATCGGCGAGGGCACGACCAACCCGGACAAGGTCGAGAAGATCCTGAAGGACACCGCCAACACGGAGATGAAGGGCAAGGTCGGCGAGTACAGTGAGCGATACGGCGCCGGCATCCTGGACGTGGACGCCGCGACCTCCAGCACGACGTGGTGCAGCGGCCTGACCCGTCTGGGCAGTGGGCTTCTCGCCGCCTTCCTCATCGTCCTGGGCGTCCGCCGCCGCGATCTACTCTCGCAGACCGGACTCGGCGCAAAGCTCCCCTTCGTGGGTGGTCTGGTGATGGCCTCCAGTGGCTTGTTCTTCCTCACAGCCTTGTTGCCGGACACCGGGGCGCTCGGGATGGTGGCCGGGTTGCTGGGGCGTCCGTTGGCGATGCTTGATCTGACGCTCCTCGGCCCCGACTTCCACCAGAACGCCCTGCTCGCCTCAGCGCTGATTCCGCTGGCAGCCGTCATCATCGGCCTCGGCAACAAATGGACCCGCTCGCTGGCCGCTGGCCTGGCGCTCGGTTTCGCCGGCTTCCTCTTCGCCGAGGCGTTCATGCTCAACGCGGACGTGGCCTGGGTGCCCGGCATGGATCTGCTCGACCGGAGCTGGCTGGCGATCAATGGCCTGGCGAGCCTCGGGCTCGGCTACCTGTCCCTCAAGCGGTACTGATCGCGGGGCGCCGACGGGCGCCCCCTGCCTTTCCGACGGGAAATGGTCGCGTCGCCGAAAGAAGTGCGGTATGTTGCGGCATCGCCCACCGAAAGGAGACGGTCCGCGAGCGACGCATGATCACCTGCCCCCGCTGCCACCACCAGAATCCTCATCAACTCAGCAATTGCGAACTCTGTGGTACAGGGCTCGCGAGCGACGAGCTTGACAGCGAATCCATGGCCTCGGGCGACGACGTCCTGAGCCTGGACGACCTCGACCCGATGGGCGTCGATGTCGACGATGGGTTCGCCTCCACCAGCCAGCTTCCCCACGCCATCGAGGAGATCGAATTCGTCGCCGAATCGGCGCCGGATCTCTTTCAGATGGGAGATGAGGCGTCGTCCTCGGCGGAACCTGCACGGCCGTCAGATTCCGACCCCGACAGCTCCCCGCAAGGACTGGCCCGGTTGCTCCATGACGCGCTCGCTGGCGGAGACTCCAACCCTGGAATCCCTGTCGTCGGCGCAGGAATCTCCCTCGACGCACCGGCGCGCCGCCGCTCCAACGAGCCGGGGCCCGGACCCTCGGCGGCAGAGATCTCCGATCAGGAGCTCAGCGAGTTCCTGCTCGACGCGCTGGCCGACGAAGACCCGGCGCCGTCACTGGACCCGGCGTCGCGACCGCAGACAGACGACGGCGGCCTCTTTGCCATGCCCGGGCGCTCGCGCCAGCAGACCATGGAGCTGCCGGGTGCCGAATTCGACGACGACGCAAGCCTGGAGAAGCCCGACGATGGTCGTGGCAGCGGCATCCGATGCCCCTCCTGCAACGGGTTCAACCCCGAGGGCATGTATTATTGTGTCTACTGTGGGCACAACCTCGCCGAGCCCAGCGAGGGTGACCCCGTAAGCATCGCCGCCGCCTCGGTGCCGGCCGTCGATCAGGTCCCCGAGGTCGACTGCCCCAGCTGTGGGCACGTCAACCCCGTTGGCAACCGCTTTTGCGGGTCGTGCGGCTACCGTGTCGACGACCTCAGCGTCGCAGATCCGTCCTCCGTGGACGCCTCTCGCAAGAAGTCACCGTGGGACATCCGCCTGATCGCCATCAACGAAGATGGTTCAGACGGCCTGGAGATCCCGCTCGACTACATGAAAACCGTCGTCGGCCGCACCGGCGACACCCGTTTTCCCACCGACGCGTTCCTCTCCCCAAAGCACGCCGCGCTCACCATCGACCACGGCAACCTGGGAATCGAGGACCTCTACTCGCTCAACGGCACCTTCATCAAACTCGCGGACGAGATCCCGCTGACACCGGGCGACGTCTTCCTCATGGGCCGTCAGGTCCTGCGGTTTGAGAAGTTCGAACAGACGATCACCCCAAAAGCGCGCGCCTCCGACGGCACGCGTTACATGGGGTCCCCGCCCCCCGGCGGTCAATACAAGCTCTTGCAGGTCGGCATCGGTGGCGTCATACAGAACGTCTACTGCATTCCTGAGAGCGGCGCGGTGCTCGGAAGGGAGAAGGGCGACATCATCTTCCCCCGCGACAAGTTCATGTCGGGCCGCCACGCGCAGATTTACCCCCGCGAGGACGGTACGTATTGCCTGGTGGACCTCAACTCCTCCAATGGCACATGGATCAAGATCTGGGAAAAGACCTCTCTGAAGGACGGCGACTTCATCTTCATGGGACAGCAACTGTTCCGCGTGGAGATTCACGGCCTCGTCGGTCCGCGCCGCTAACCCTTGCCCTTTGTCTCGCGCTGGCGCTCTGCACCTGCGAGACACCCGAAAAGGAAAACCTCACCGAGAAGGTCGAGCGCGCGCAGGCCGGCGGTGAAAACCGCGTCAAGGTCGAGTACGCCGGCAGTCGCCTCACCAAGGACGACCAGGTCGAAGTATTGTTCGCCGTGGACGAGGAGAAGATCACCCTCGGTGAGTTTGAGAGGCGCCTCAACGCCCAGGCCCCGATGGCACGCGCACGCTACAACTCTCCGGAGCGCAAGAAGGCGTTCATGGAGAACATGATCAAATTCGAGGTGCTGGCCGCAGAGGCAAAGCGGCAGGGACTCGACAAGGATCCACAGGTCCTGCTTGAGCTCAAACAGGCCATGGTCCGCAAGATGATGTCCGACGAGCTCGCCGGGGCCGTCTCTCTGGAATCCATCCCTGATGAAGAGATCAGGAAGTACTACGACGATCACATCGCTGATTACGTCCGGCCCGAGAAAGTCCGCGCCAGCCACATTCTGGTGCCCGACGAAAAGACGGCGCGCAAGGTGGCCGCTGACCTCGAGAAGGCCTACGCAGCCGACC
>CALBXO010000853.1 GCA_937890335.1 uncultured Pseudomonadota bacterium
GCCCAGGCCGGGATCTCCAAGGGCGCGATGTACTACTACTTCGACGACAAGCTCGACCTGTACACCACGGTCCTCAAGGACGCGCTGGTGCAGAAGATGAGCGTCGTCGGCGAGATGTTCTCCGCGGACAGTCTCGACCAGGAGTTGGGGTATTGGGCGCAGTACCAGGCGATGAGCTTGCGCGTGCTCACCTGGGTGCGGGAACACCCCGAGGTCGCTGCTCTGGCCGAGAGCCTGCTGCGATTGGACCCCCATCTGGTGGCCGATGGCCAACTCGCGGAGCTCTATGCGGAGGCCTACGCACAATGGGAGGGCTTCATCACGGCGGGGCAAGCGCTGGGTACCGTGAGGACCGATTTGCCGTTGGAGTTGCTGCTCACCGTGACCTTCAGCATGGGGGAGACCATGGACAAGTGGATCTTCACTCATTGGAAGGATGTCGATGATAAGGGCCTCGACGAAGTTGCAGCCACGATGGTTGACCTCTTTCGCAGGGTCCTGGAACCCAGGGAGTCGTGATGTTCTCTCGAATGGTGGCCGGCGCGGTCCTGTGCGCCGTGACTCTGTGCGTGTCCTCGGTGCAGGCCGATGATCGCGCCACAAAGATTCTCAACGCGGTCGACGATCTCTACCGGGCCAATGCCAGCCACGCGGTGATCTCGATGTCCGTCAAGACCAAACACTACGAGCGCACGCTCGAGATGGAGGCGTGGAGTCAGGGCAAAGAGAACTCGCTCATCAAGATCCTGTCCCCACGCAAAGAGAAGGGGACGGCGACGCTCAAGGCGGGCAACGCGATCTACACGTACCTGCCCAAGACGGACCGAACCATCCGGCTGTCGTCCGGGATGATGTTGGGCTCCTGGATGGGCAGCCACCTCACGAATGACGACCTGGTCAAGGAGTCGAGGTTGGCCGAGGACTACACCGCCGCACTGACCTTTGAGGGGCCGCGCGAGGGGCGCGCCGTCATCGAACTCACCCTGGTTCCCCGGTCCGATGCGGCTGTGACGTGGGGCAAGATCGTGACGACCGTGGAGGCGGACACCTATGTGCCCATCCGCACGGTCTACTACGATGACGACGGGGTCGCCGCGCGCACCATGCGGTTCACGGAGGTCCGGGAGATGGGCGGTAGGCGCGTGCCAAGCGTCCTGGAGATGGTGCCTGCGGACAAGCCGGGCGAGTTCACGCGCCTGACCTACAAGGAGCTGGAGCTCGGCATCGAGCTGCCGGCCAGCACGTTCAGTCTCGGGCGCCTGAAGCGCTGACGGCCACCATGAACGTTTTCAAACTGGCGTTGCGCAATGTGGGTCGCAACGGACGCCGGACCGTCATCACCACCGGGGCGATGGCACTGGCCGCCACGGCGATGGTCGTGTTCACAGCGTTGGGCGACGGGTTCACCGGTTCCATGGAGCGCAACGCGCTGGGCATGGACCTGGGCGAAGTGCAGGCCTATGCGCCAGGGTACCGGGATGACCCCGACCTCTATTCGGTGATCGAGGCGCCGGACGCCCACGTGGCGCTGCTTGCGCAGGCGGGCTTTCGCGTCGTGCCGCGCCTGTACGGCTTTGGGCTGGCCGCGGCGGGCACCTCATCGGCGGGCGTAGAGCTGCGCGGGATCGACCTCGAGGCGGAGCCCCGCGTGACCGCCCTGCATACGCACCTGCGCGAGGGGCAGTGGCTCGATGCCTCGGACCCCGCGGGGGTCGTGGTGGGCCGCAAGGTGGCGCGAACTCTCGGGGTGGGCGTGGGCGACGAGATCGTTGTCCTGGGCCAGGCCGCAGACGGATCCATGGCCAATGAACTGTACCGGGTGCGCGGAGTCCTGCGGCCCGTTGGAGAGCGCGTCGATCGAGCTGGCGTCTACATGCCGGCGAGCGCCTGGCGGGAGCTGTTCTTGATGGACTCGGGAGCCCACGCGCTCGTCGCGGTCCGCGAGGACGCAGGTGGTTCGCTCAGCGACGCCACAGAGCGTTTCAAGACTGCGGCGCCCGGCCTGGACGTCCATGACTGGCGGGAACTGCAGCCGCTGCTCGCCACCATGATCGACAGCAGCAAGGTGAGCCTCTCTGTCTTGATGCTGCTGGTCTACGCGGCCATCGCTGCGCTGGTCCTCAACGCGATGCTGATGAGCGTGTTTGAGCGAATCCGCGAGTTTGGGGTGATGAAGGCGATTGGCGTCACCCCCATCCAGGTCGGCGGCACGATCTTCCTGGAGGCGGGCATCCAGACGGTGGTGGCTGGCACGATCGCGGTAGCGATTGGTCTGCCCATCGCCGTGTGGCTTCAGTCCACCGGGATCGACCTGCGCAGTGCTGCCGGGAGCTTCGACGCAGCCGGCGTCGCCATCGATCCCATCTGGCACGCGCGGGTGTCGGCGCGCGTGGTTGTGGAGCCCATCCTCTACCTGTTTGTCATCGCGATACTGGCGGTTACATGGCCCGCCATCAAGGCGGCGGTCATCGCACCGATCGACGCCATGCGGCACCGCTGAGGAGGCAGATCGATGTTGGCAAAGATGGCGTGGCGCAACCTGTGGCGACAAAAGCGTCGGACCTTGATTACCTGTGGCTCGGTGGCGTTTGGGGTCTTCCTGGCGTTCACGCTCACCGGTATCGCCGAGAACAGCTACTTCCGGCTTGTGGACACCGGGGCGATGATGGGCAGTGGCCACGTGGTGTTCCAACCTGAAGGGTGGGACCTGCACCCGAGCCTGGACCGCACGCTGGCGGACGCGACCGCCCTCCAGCGCGAGGCCGACGCGGACCCGCGGGTGCGCACGACCTTGGTACACATTCAGGGGCAGGCAATGTTTGCCAGCGGCTCCAAAACGGCTGGCGGCGCGTTCATCGCGCTGGACCCTGCCCGGGAAGGACCGGACGTGAACCTGTTTCTACGCTGTCTCAAGGAGGGCGAGCTCTTTGCGGAAGCCGGGGGAGACGGCGCCGTGGTGGGCGAGCGCCTCGCACAGCGACTGGGCCTGCGGTTGGGCAAGAAGCTCGTGTACACGTCCACCGACAAACGGGGTGAGATCGTCAGCGACGTCGTGCGGATCCGCGGCATCTTCCGCACCGGTGTCGCAGAGGTCGACGCGTCTACGGTGCTCCTGCCCATCGACCGTGTGCGCAAGACGCTGGGCTACGCTGCCACCGAGGCCACGACCGTCAGCGTCTTGCTGCGGGACCAGCAGGACGCACCAGATGTGGCCCGCCTGTACCGTGAGGCGCAACGTGGGGCGGGCGTGGCCGTGCTCACCTGGGACGAGGCGGCGCCGGACCTGGCGGGGCTGATCGCCGTGGATCGCGGGATGAACCGGCTCTTCCAGATCTTTGTTGGTCTCCTGATCGCGGCGGGCATCCTGAACACGATTTTGATGAGCGTGCTGGAGCGGCAACGTGAGTTCGGCGTGATGATGGCTGTAGGCATGCCTCCAACCCGGCTGGTGGCGATGGTCCTCGTGGAGTCGGTCTTTGTCGCCGTCGTGGGTTTGATTGCGGGCATTGTGGCGACCGTGCCTTGGTACCTCTACCTCGCGACAGTCGGGATCGACCTGACGCCGATGTTGGGCGATGGGTACAACGTGGGCGGTGTGCTGATGGATCCGACTCTGCGACTGTTCCTGCGGCCTCGCCATGTCCTGGCCGTGCTGGCCGGGGTGTTCGGGCTCACCATTCTGGCCGGTCTGTACCCGGCGATCCGGGCTGGGCTGGTTCAGCCCGTCGAGAGCATTCGGTTGGTGTGAGGCGAGACGATGCAAGACACAATTATCGAGCTGGGGGGCGTTACCAAGACCTACCAGCAGGGCAAATTGGATGTGCGTGCCGTGGATGCGCTGGATCTCAAGATCCGAGCGGGCGACTTCGCCGTGTTGTGCGGACCTTCTGGCTCAGGCAAGACCACTGTCCTCAACATGATGGGACTGCTGGATGCGCCCACGCGGGGCACCGTGACCTTTGAGGGCCGCGACGTCAGCGGCCTCAGCGCAGCGCAGCGAGCCACTGTGCGGCGCGATCGGATTGGGTTCATCTTCCAGGCGTACAATCTGATCCCCGTCCTCACCGCGATGGAGAACGCGGAGTTCATCATGGATCTCCAGGGTGTGCCGCGGCCGGAGCGGCGCGTCCGTGTGGGTCAGATCCTCACGGACGTCGGCCTTGCCGGGCTCGAGGATCGTCGCCCCGACGAGCTCAGTGGCGGGCAGCAACAGCGGGTCGCCATCGCGCGGGCCATCGCGGCAGGGCCGGCGGTCGTGCTGGCCGACGAGCCCACTGCCAACGTCGACAGCGAGACCGCTGCGACGATCCTGGACCTGATGGAGACCCTCAATCGTGAGCGCGGCGTGACGTTCGTATTCTCCAGTCACGACTCCCTGGTCATCGAGAGGGCAGGGCGCGTGGTGCGCTTGCGCGACGGTCACCTCGAGTCCGATGAGGCTCGGTCGTGAGACCCATGGGGCGGACGCCTCCTGTGGGCCGATCGCGACACGGATTGTGGTGGGGCGAGACCCTGGGCTGTGTGTTCTGCGCTGCCGCGCTCTGCGCAGTCGTGCTGGGGGTCACGTCCCCCGCGTGTGCGTTCTGGGAGACCGAGAGGGACGCTGTGTACGCCGAGGCCCGCGGGTTTGTGCGCGGTGCCGTGCTCTTTGCGGAGAACCCGCCGGACCGGCTGCTGTATGCCAACCCTTCGGACGGCTCCGGGCAGATCGCCGCCCGCCTGTTCGGGGAGCTGGAGCTGGATCCGGTCCTCGCCGTGCAGGCCAATGTGCTCTACACCGGGGCTACGACGACGCGGACAGGGCTGGCACTGGCTACGCCCGAGCTCGACAGCAACCGGTCGAGCGCGCTGCGCTGGAACGCCAGGACCCGTGCAACTTCCGCCCACGCTGTGGAGGTGGACTGGCTGTCAGTTCGGCTCACCCTCGGCGCGCAGGGCCCTCACCCGGTGGACGTGCGGGTGGGACGACTGCCCATCAATCTGGCGACCACCTTCTACTTTACCCCCAACGATTTCTTCTCCCCGTTCTCCGCGGACACGTTCTTCCGGTCCTACAAGCCGGGCGTGGACGGCGCCCGTGTGGATTTTCAGCTGGCGGATCTGACGCAGGTCAGCCTGATCGGGGTCGCTGGCTTCGCGCCTGACGACGACAGCCCCCGCCTGGGCAAGACCGCAGGGCTTGCGCGGGTGTCGACCTCCGCCTGGGACCTGGAGTGGGTGGCGCTGGCGGGCGTGATTCCGGACCGTGCGGTTGCCGGCGGCGCGCTGCAGGGCGAGATCTTCTCCTGGCTCGGCGTGCGCGGGGAGGGGCATTACGCATGGGGCCTGGACGACAACACCGACCGGGTGGAGTTGGTCCTGGGTATCGACCACAGGTTCGAGTCGACGCTGACACTGCGCGGGGAGCAGTTCTACCACGGGTCCGGCTCCACCAGCGTGGAGGGTTACGCGCGGGCGCTGACGGATCCGGGAAGTACCGGGTTGTACCTCGGCCGGCACTACAGTGCGTTCGGTGCGGGGTACGAGCTGACGCCCCTGCTCGTCGTGGACGCTTTTTCGTTGGTCAATTGGGGCGACCGCAGCGGATTGTGGGGCAGCAACCTCCTGTACTCGCTGGGAGACGAGGCGGAGGTAGCGTTTGTCGTGACGGCCCCCTGGGGAGCAGACCCGAAGCTTCCCACGGTCGGGAGTGAGTTTGGCCTGTATCCGGCGACCGCTTCCGTAGATTTCCGCGCGTGGTTCTAGTACTGCCGACCCAAAGTCCTGCCGTGCTTTGCGGCCGCGCCAGCACGCCGACCGCGACGCCCTTGGTCCTCACGTGTTCGAAACACGCTTCGGCCTGCAGGTCGCCACGGTCGACGCACCGGCACGACCGTAAGCAGGGCGATACTTCGGGTCGGCAGTACTAGCCTGGCTGGGTCGGCGGACATCGGGCGCCGCCAACGCAATCCTGGGTCAGGGCGCGAGGACCTGGACGAACCATTGGCGCTGCGACCCCTGGATTCGGAGGCCAACACCGTCGGCGAGCGCGAGGTCGAGGTCGGCACCCGTCACGCGGAGGGTGCCCGCGTCGTGGCAATTGCTCGCGTCGCCCTCGCACGCGGGCAGTGGGTCTCCGCCCAGCGTGGCCATGTCCGCAGTCCACTGGGCGGGCAGTGTGCCGCCGGTCATCGCGATGATCGTGCCGTCCACCAGGGTGCGCGTTCGGGCTGCGCCGGGGAAGACCGTGAGGTCGTAGACACCGTCTACGTCGTCCAGTGTGGTGATGCCCTCCGTCGTCGCCTCCGCCAAGGTGTCCGGCGCTTCGTGCAGACGCGGGATGACCGCCCCCTGACGCACGAACACGGGGATGTCCCCCATGGCGGCGTCCACCGTCACCCATGCGCCGCCCTGGATCGCCTCGCCGGTCCACCAGCTGGCCCAGGTTCCCGCCGGCAACCAGAGCGTCACGTCGGTCGCGCCCTCCTCGAGCACGGGGGCGACCAGGAGTGAGTCGCCGAGCAGGTATTGGTAGTGCAGACCCGCCGCCTCGGGGTCCTGCGGGAATTCGAGGACCGTGTGTCGGAAGATGGGAGCCCCGGTGGCGACGGCGTCCGCCGTGAGTGACGCGAGGTAGGGGTACAGGCGGGTGTGCTCGACGGCGTAGCGTTTCCAGTGGGCGGTGGACTCCTCGTCCCGGTCGAGCATCCAGTTCTCCTCGTCCGACGCGCCGTGGTGGGTGCGCATGACTGGGGAGAACGCCCCCAGCGACACCCAGCGGAACCACAGCTCTTTGGTTGTGGGGTCCTCGATCGCCGACGAGTAGCCACCGATGTCATGTGTGAACATGGGGACGCCGGTCATGCCGAGGTTGAGCCCAATCGGGACCACGGTCTTGATGCCGTCGCCCGCGTCCCAGGAGGTGTTCTGGTCGCCCGCCCACACCACGGGCGCAAGGCCCGATGTGCCGCCTTCGGTCCAGGCAAAACCGCTGCGCACGAAGAAGGTGTAGTCCCCGTCGGGGTGGCCCTCGTCCATGTTGGCGCGGTTGGCCTCCTGCCAAAGCAGTGGGTACAGGTTGTGGACCTCCGCGCCGGTGCGCCCGTCGGCGAGCACCGCGTCGTACGGCAGCCACTCCCCGTAGTCCGCCATCCAGCCGTCGAGCCCGCGCCCGATGGCGGCGAGCTGGTACCCGCGCAACCACGCGACGGCTTCGGGGTTGGTGAGGTCAACCAGGGACGCGACCTTGAAGATGGGGTCAATGAACTCGTAGGGCTCACCCGCCGGCGTCTGAATGAGGAATCCGCCCTCGATGGCCTCGCCCCACATGGGCGTCTCCTTGCGAACGAACGAGTTGAAGTACCCAAAGAATTTGAAGCCGTCTGCGTGGAGATCATCGATCATCCCATCCAGGTTCGGCCACCGCTCGTCGTCGGCGTACCAGACGTAGTGCAGGTGGTAGCCGGTGATCTGGTTGAGGTCTCCGCCAATCCAGTCCTCCACCCACATGGCGCTGGCGGGGATGTCGTTGTCGCGCAGGTGGGTGGCCAGAGCGCGGACGCGTTCCTCGGTCTGGAGCGAGTCGTTCCAGGGCGCGAAGGTCCAGGCTGGGGGCTGCACGATTCGACCGGTGTGTAGTGTGAGCTCGCCGATGAGCTCGAGCAGGGTGTCGCGGGCCATCAGCTTGAAGCGCAGCTGCGCCGCGAAGGTTTCTAGCCGCCAGCTGTCGTCGCGCTCGGAGCAGAGCTCGAAGACGGAGCGCTCGGAGTTGCCGAGCAGCACGCCGTATCCAGCCGAGCTCATCAACCAACCCATGGGCGCGTACGCGTCCTCGAGCGCCCCGTTGAAGCCGACGATGGGGTCTTCCTTCTTTCCAATTCCTTGCTCGCGGGTCCAGATGGGCACCCGCCAGCCGCGGTGTTCGGCGGCGTAGGATTGGGACCCGAGACCGTAGAATCGCTCGCCCTCCGCACACGCGAACGCCAGGGATGTCAGCGTATCGCCATCCTCGGTGACGGGCGGCGTGAAGGTCACGTCCAGGTTTGCGGCGTCGTCCAGGGCAAAGCGCAGGGTCGCGACGTCGCCGTTTGAGGCGCTGAGGGTGAGCGTCGCCTCCGTCTCGGCGACCTGGGTGTTCGTGATGACCCGGTACCGGGTCCATGGACCCGTGCCGCGGTCAAAGGTGTAGGCGCCAGCGATGACCGTGGAGGTGACCTGGGTGTGCCGGTGTGCCGCGGGTGCGTAGGCCCCCAGGCGATCCTCGGTCGCGTCGGCGGTGGTGTCGGCCCGCCCGAGCGACTGGAGCAGGACGGTCTCTCCGCGGGCCACGACGAACTGGCCCTCGGCGGAGACGGTGCTCACGGTGAACGGGCCCAGGGTGATTGTCGCGTCGTCCGTCGGGTCCGGCGTCACATCGGGGGCGGGCGCATCCGGCACGTCCGCGGCGTCGTCGGCGTCGTCCGCGTCAGGGGTGTCTGGGGTATCGGCCGCGTCGGCGACGTCAGGGGCGTCGGGCGCGTCGGAGCCCGCGTCCGCCGGGTCCCCGGCGGGCGTGGGATCGTCGGAGCAACCGGCGAGGGCAATGAGCGCGAGGAGGATCAGAATGAGTGGGCGTGTCATGGGCCGCATCGTAGCGGCGCCCCGCGCACTCGTCGAGGGGGACGGGATGGCCTGCTCGGGTCCGAGGTACGATCCGCGGTCGCGTTTCCCGTGGCTCCGAACGGCTCAGTGCAGGCGGCGAACGCGCATGCGCATGCCGTGTTTGGGCGCGAGGGTCACCGTCGGGTCCTTGACCACCTCGTGGCCTGCGACGAGCGACAGCTCCACGTGCTGCGCGAGCGTGGACAGGATGAGGCGGGCCTCCATCAGGGCAAGGTGCTTGCCGACGCAGGTGCGGGTGCCGCCCCCAAACGGGAGGTAGGCCATCTTGGGACGCGCGGCGACGGCCTCCGGTAGCCAGCGGTCCGGGTCAAAGCGCTCGGGTTCTGGGTACCACCGGGCGTCGTGGTGGGTGTGGTAGATCCAGACCAGGACCTCGGCCCCTTTGGGGATGTCGTAGCCGCCGATCTCGACGTCCTCGAGCGCCGTGCGCGAGATGACGTAGGCCGGCGGGTAGAGGCGCATCCCCTCGTCCAGGCAGCGCCCGGCGAATTCCAGCGCGGGAAAGTCGTCTGCCTTGGCGGCGCGGGCTTCCAGAATCGACGCGGCCTCCGTCGCGACAGCGCTCCGGTGCTCCGTGTCTTGAGACAGGAGATACAGGGTCCAGGTCAGTGCGTGGGAGGTGGTCTCGTGGCCCGCCAGAAACAGGGTCAGCAGCTCATCGCGCAGCTGCTTGCGGGACATGCCCGACCCGTCGTCGAGGGCGCTGACCAGAGCGGAGAGCAGATCGTTGCGCTCGTCCAGGTCCGTGGCACGGCGACGCTCGTCGATCAGCCCGTAGACGACGTCGTCCATGCGGGCCAGCGCCTCTTTGGACCGTCGGATGGAGGGCAGCGGGACCCATTCGGGAAGCAGGGCCGGAGTGCCGAGCAGGTCGCGGAAGGCGCGCATGGCTCCGGCCACCGCATCCGTCTCGCCGGCAGGGTCGTGGTCAAACAGGATACGGGCGACGATGCGCAGCGTCAGCTCCATCATCGCGCGCGAAACATCGACCACCTCGCCGTCGGCCCAACCGTCCACCATCTCGCGGGTGGCGCTGACCATGGCGTCGGCGTGGCTCTCGATGCGACGTTTGTGGAACGCCGGGTTGATCAGCTTTCGCTGGCGTTTCCAGAGCTCGCCGTTGCTGTTGAGCAGGCCGTCGCCGAGGACCCGGTGCAGCTGCCGTGCGGCGTTGCCCGTGGTCGTCTTGCCAAACTTCTGCCCCTGGGTCTGGAGCACTTCGCGGATGTGGTCTGGGTGGCGCGTCACGTACAGGCGGGTCTTGCCGAGCGGCGCGTAGTACATGTCGCCGTAGAGCCGGAAGCGCTCCCCGACAAAGCCGATGCTGTCCTTGCGGATGTCGTTGACGTACTTGACCAGCCGAAGGGGGTTGCGGCTGAGCGGCGGTGGGCCATCGGGTGTTCGTGACATGGCGGCAAGCTCGACGCCGATGTCAGGTGGTCAAGCGCAGAGAGGTCTGGGCGGCGTAGCGGCCGCGGAGCAGGGCCGCGTGTCGGGTCGCGAACCGGTGCCGCGGCGCGCGAGTGCCGTGATCAGAGGCGCGCGGCCAGCTCGTCGTGGCCGCGTTGCCGCGCCCATTCCGCAGCCCCACCAAGCCGCTGGCGCTCAAAGGGAAGGCGTCGCCATGCGACGGGTTGGGTGTCCGCACCTGCGGCGAGCAGCGCGTCGGCAATGTCGGCGTGGCCGAGGGCTGCGGCCGTGATCAGAGGCGTCATATTCCAGGCGCAGGCCTCGTTGGGATCCGCACCCTCGTCGAGT
>CALBXO010000854.1 GCA_937890335.1 uncultured Pseudomonadota bacterium
GATCTGCCCGGCGCGGACCTTGAGATCGCCAGGCAGGGCCAGCGTGGTCAGATAGGCCTCCTCGATCTCAACCCCTTCCAGCGTGAACACCAGGTTCGCGTCGAGCCGCATGTAGGGATCGACGTTGGACCCCATGGTGAGCTCCAGCTGTTGGAGGGCCAGTCCGGTTTCTGTCGGGTCGTGGGCGCCGAGCTGCACGGCGCCCTCCTCGCTGAACCAGGACGACGCGAACGTCAGGTTCAGAGTGATGTCGGGGTTACTCCCCTCGGTTCGGGTCGGCGGTGAAGGCGCCACCCGCGTCGGGGCGTCTGCAGCCAGGCTGCTGTCGTGTCCGTGCCGTTCGTCATCGTGAACGTGATCGTCCCCTTGTCCGAGGCCACCACGGGGGCCAACAAACACGCCGCCACCAATGGGACTTGCGAGTAGATACGCATAAAGTCTCTCCCGTGAATCCCGTCTCGGACGGGATCTGCCACTTGTAATCCGAACCATCGTGTTGCTGAGTGCGACGGGACGTCGCGGTCCTCGCCTCGGGCGTGCGCTTGCTCGATGCGGCGAGGATGTCAGGCGAGCGGGGGAGAGGTCTTGGGTGCGTGGGCGAGGATCTTGGCGGTGGAGAGGTGGCTGCGCAACGCCATGGTCGGCGTCGTAGGTTCTCCGACCTCTGCCAGGGTCACGGCGGGCAGGGCCACCTCGTTGACCTGAGGCTCACGGGTCGTCAGGAGGGTACACTCCTCCTCGTGCTCCTCGGAGGGCTCCTGGCTCATGCCAGATCGCTCTGTAGTTGGCGCTGCCGTCTGCGTGTGCGCGGCGTGCTCTACGACGCCGTGAATTGTGCAGACGACGTGGGCCTCTGTCAGTTGATGTACCGTCTGCGCACCCGCCGCGCCGATGAGGCCGAGCATTGCGAAGACTGCACAAATCTGGCGGAGGTTGAGCGACATCGCGACGCAAGCTAATGAGATTGCATTCTCATTGCAAGGGCTGGTGCCCTCTCGGCCCACGACTTCTGCGGGCGTCGTCTGACGCCACTATTTCTTGGGCATGAACGAGGTGTCGACGTTGCCGTCTTTGCCCTTTGGAAGCTCGCCGATGCGGGTGCCGTCTGACTTGAAGAGGCCGTCACAGACGGGGCCGTCGCGCTTCTCGCTCGATTGTACGAGCACACCAAATGGCGTCGTGTCCTCGACAGCGCCCGCGTAGGCCTCGGCCACCTTCTCGCAGGTCGGGGCCTTGTTGGTCTTCTGGACCTGGCACATCACCATCGCCTGCTTGAGCTCCGGCGGCTTGGGTTTCTCGGCGTCGCCGCCCTCCTTGTTCTTCTCCGCGACCTTCTCCACGGATGACAGGAACTTGTTGAGGGCCTCCGGCGTGATCACAAACGCCTGGTCGCAGCCCGTGGCCTTGACCTCGGGAGCACCCGGCGCAGAGGAGATCTCCTGGTAGAATTTGAAGCCGCCGCCAGCGATGTCGGCGATGTCGCCGGCGCCTTCGCAGCAGCAGCCCGACAGCAGGAGGACGGTCGCCACCGCGACCAGGCTCAGGGTGAGAGCTCGCTTCATGGTTTCTTCTCTTCTTCGTGGGCCCCGGCAAGCTCGTCGGCGAGCCAGGTCTTGAGGGATGAGATGGCCTCGCGGCGCGACTCGTCAATCTCTGCGGCGTGGACCGCGATCTTCTGGTCGTCGAGCTCCATCGCGTCGTCGATGAGCACGGGCACGGGTGTTCCCTGGAACGTCTCCGTGCCCGAAGGGGCGAGGATGCGCACGTGGTAGGTGGGCTGGACGTGGAACGCGATGGTCGCGGGCGGCTCAGCGCGCACGCCGGTCACGTACTCCATACGCTCGATGATCACGTTGTACTCGCCCGGGTCGTCCGGTGTGGCGTCCAGGTCTGCGACCTCCAGGCCCAGCGACAGGAGCACTTCGTCCAACCGGTCGTGCGCCAGGTCCATGGGCGCGCGGGCCCGGATCTGCATCCGGGCTGCCAATATCGGCAGGTCTGCGTTGCTGCGCTCGTCGCTCACCTGGCTGGACGTGGGCTGGTCGAGCTGCCTGTTGCCGGCGTCGACGGTCAGAATGGCGACGCCTCGTGACCACGTGGGCTTCTGCGTCTTGTAGTCGTCCAGCTTGCGCTTGGCGGGGTACGCCTGCGTGCATCCCAGAAGCGCGAGCAGGGTCGCGGCAGCCGCGAGCCGCGTGATGGAGTGGTGCAACATGGCCTCTTCGATACCAGACGGATGAAAACGACGCGAGCAACCGGTTACCCTCCTCGCGCAAAGCAAGCCTGGGAGAGAGCATGGATCAGCGCTGGATTGCGGCCCTGTGTGGGTCGATTGTCTTGTGCCTGTCGGGGAGCGCCGCTGCCCAACAGGCGCCGCCCACTGTACCTGCACCGCTGGAGCCGTGGGTCGCGTGGGCGCTGCACGGCTACACGGACGCCGGCTGTCCCCAGGTGCGCCCAGGCGAGCGGGCGTGTGTCTGGCCCGGGCAGCTTCAGCTGACCGTAGCGGACGACGGCGGCGCGTTCGTCATGTCTGTGTGGGTGGACGCGGCATCGCCTGTGGTCCTGCCAGGCAGCGCCGCCCATTGGCCCCAGGGGGTGGAGGTGGATGGCGCACCGGCTGTGGTGGGGCACAGGGGCGGGCTGCCCGTGGTGGAGCTGCCCCCCGGTCCCCACGAGCTGCGCGGCCGCTTCTTCTGGACGGCGGCCCCCGGGGTGCTCAGCATCCCCCCGTCCGTCGCCCAGCTGGAGCTGCGCCTGTCCGGGGCGCCCGTCGCCGAACCCGCGGTGGACGATCGGGGCAGGCTGCTGGTCCAGGAGGGGATGGAGGACGCAGGTGACGGTGCGGAGAAGGGCGATAGCCTGAAGGTCACCACGTACCGGCACCTCTATGACGGCGTCCCGTTGCGAGTGACCAATCGGTTTGAACTGCAGGCCGGGGGTCGTTCGAGACGGGTGACGCTGGACGGCGCGCTGCTCGAGGGAGCCCGCCCACTGCTGGTGCGTTCCGAGTTGCCCGTCCAGGTCGGCAAGGACGGCCGGCTGACAGTCTACGTGCGCCCAGGCGGCCACACCTTCGAGATCGACACGGTCATTCCTCGCCCCGTTGCGGCGCTGCAGCGCCCGGATTCGGGCGTGTTCTCGGAGCCGCAGGAGATCTGGCTGTGGGACAGCGCGACGGGCGTGCGCTCAGTCAAACTCACGGGGCTCGCGGTGGTGGACCCCGCCCGCACCACGCTGCCGCCAGATTGGCAGGGGGCCGAGCTGACCATGCTCGCCGACAAGGGAGACGCGCTGTCCCTGGAGGAGGTCCGGCGCGGGGAGCAGGCGCCGCCTCCCAACGACGTGACCCTCACGCGCGCGTTGTGGTTGGACCTGGACGGACAGGGTTGGACCGTGCGCGACCGGCTCAGCGGCTCCGTGCGCCGCGATTGGCGTCTGGACTACGGCCAGCAGGGGACCCTCGGGCGCGTCACGGATCTCGACGTGCGGCAGGATCTCCTGGTGACGACGAACCCGGACACGACGCGTGAGGGTGTGGAGATCCGGCGCTCGACCCTGAACCTCCAGGCGGAGGTTCGCCTCGATGACGCGGTCGGACAGCTCGATGTGGTCGGGTGGGACCACGATGTGAACCGCCTCACGGCGACGGTTCATGTGCCGCCCGGATGGGAGCTGGTGGGCGCCAGCGGCGTGGCTCGCGTCCCCAATACCTGGTGGAGCAGCTGGACCCTCTTTGACGTCTTTTTTCTCCTTCTTGTCTCCATCGCAATCGGTCGGCTGTGCGGGTGGCAATATGGGGTGGTGGCAGCGGTGGCGCTGGCGCTGAGCCAGGGCCATCCCGACGCACCGCGTTGGGTGTGGGTGCATCTCATCGTGAGCCTGGCGCTGCTGCGCACCCTGCGCAATCGGTGGGCGCGCCGGGGCGTGTACGTGTACCGGCTGTTCGCGTTGTTGGCGCTGGTGATGATGCTGGCGCCCCACGCCAACGACCTCGTGCTCACCGGTGTCCATCCGCAGGTCTCTCGGGGGCCCGAGGCAGCGCCGGGAGGGTTCCTTGGCGAGAACAACGTGGCCGGCGACGCGTTGTTGGAGACGACGTCGCTGGACGTTCGCTCGCCGGCCCCAGCGCCCTTCTCGACGTATGGGCTGGAGATCAACGACCGCGAGCAGGGGCGGACGGCTGAGTTCGCGTCGAGCATCTCCGGCAAGGAGGCGCAGTGGCTGCGCAAGCTCGACAAGAACGCCATCGTCCAGACTGGGCGTGGTCTGCCCGATTGGAGCTGGAAGCAGTGGACACTGCAATTCGATGGGCCGGTGATGAGCGACCGAACCGTCACGCTGTGGCTCTTGCCGCCTCTCTGGCACCGGCTGATCAGCGTGCTCCGCGTTCTCCTGCTGCTTCTGCTCGGGCTCGGGCTCGTCTCCTGGCGTGACATGACCTGGGGCGGGGAGGAGGAGCCCGACGAGGGCTCCGAGCCGGGGCCTGAAGGCGGCGCGGGAGCGGGTGGGGACACTGTGGACGTCGCCGCGGACGACGCCGACCGCGCTGATGCTGCCGCTGTCTCTGGGACGCGACGCGCGATGGCTGGAGATCCTGGCGCGACCGGCGCGGAGGGTGACACTGTGTCGGGACGCCCCTCGGCAGGGGGGCCTGGGGCGGGCGGCGCGTGGGTGCCCCTCGTGGCTGCGGTGGTGGCCGGCGCGGTGTTGTGGCTCGGGATGGCGCAAACCGCCCAGGCGCAGGTTCCGCCTGACACGGTGCTCGAACAATTGCGCAACCGTGTCCTCGCCGAGGACGCGTGCGACGGCTCCTGCGTCAATGTGTCCCGCGCCATTCTCACCCTGGATTCCGCCGGTGCGTTGTCGTTGGAGGCCGAGGTGCACGCGCTGCGCGACGCCGGCTGGTTCCTGCCCACACCGAGCAGAGGCTTCCGCTGGGGTGCGGTCGAGGTGGACGGCGAAGGGTCGTTTGCCCTCCGGCGCGAGGCGGGGGGACTTGTGGCCGTGCGCTTGCCGAGAGGCCGGCACAAAGTGGTCGTGCGCGGTAGCATGGGGGACCGGGGGGCCCTGGCTTTTGATCTTGATCCCGCCGCGGCGCCGCGCCTGCTGACCGCAAACCTGCCCGACGGCTGGTCTCTGGACGGCGTGGGCGAGCACGGAGTGCCCGAGACTTCCATCCAGGTGCGACGCGTCGCGGACGCGCCCGCTGGCGACGAAGAGCGGCTCTCCACCGCGGAGCTGCCGCCCTGGTTCTCGGTGCGTCGCGAGCTGTTGCTGGGTCTGCCGTGGAAGGTGCGCACCATCGTCTCGCGCGAGAATGTGGAGGGTCCCGCGCTCGTCCGGGTGCCGCTGTTGGAGGGGGAGTCCGTGCTGACGGAGGGTTTCAGCCCCGCTGAGGACGGGCGGGTGCTCCCCATCGAGTTTGGCCGGGGCGCCGGGCGCGTCGAGTGGACCAGCCAGCTTCCGGTTGGCGAGAGCGTGACCCTGACCGCGCCCAGGGATCAGCCCTGGACGGAGACCTGGGCAGTGGAGTGCGCCCAGGTGTGGCGCTGCCAGTTCTCCGGCATCCCGGCGGCCAGCTCCGTAGTGGGCGTCGCGTACCGACCCGAGTTCTTCCCGTGGCCCGGCGAGTCCGCCACCGTAGCCGTGTCGCGTCCCGTCGGTGTGCCGGGTCCGTCCGCGACCATCGATCGTGTGGAGTACGACGTGACGCCCGGCGAGCGCGTGTTGCGTGGCCGTCTCTGGCTGGCAATCCGCGCGTCGCAGGCCGGCTGGCACCCGCTGGAGTTGCCGGCGGACGCGGAGCTGAAGGTGGCCAGGGTCAACGGCACCGAGATGGCCCTGGTGCTCAAGGCGGGCAAGGTGGAGGTCCCGCTGGCCGCCGGTCGCCAGGAGCTGGAGCTGGAGTGGGTGCAGCCCTGGGAGCGCCAGCTGGCGGAGTCCCTGCCACCGGTCAATGTGGGGTCCACGGCGGCCAACGCGCAGCAGCGGTTCTTCCTGGACGGCAACCGCTGGATCTTGTGGACGGACGGTCCCCAGTGGGGGCCTTCCATCCTGCTGTGGACGCGACTGGTCGTGCTGGTCGCGCTGGGGCTGATGCTGGCGTTCTTCCTGCGGCGGCTGCCGCTGCGTCCGTGGGACTGGCCGCTGCTGCTCATTGGGTTCACCCAGCTGTCGTTCCTGGCCGTCGTGCCGGTCGTACTCTGGTTCCTGCTGATCGCGTGGCGAGGCCGCAGCGGGTCGCGCCACTGGCTCGCACACAACGCGATCCAGCTGGGTGTCGCGGCGCTGACGCTCGTCGCTGGCGGGGTGCTCTACGGTGCGGTGACCGCTGGGCTGGTGGACGTGCCCGACTTTGGAATCGGCGGTGGTGGTAGCGCGGCGCACGTGCTGGGGTGGTACGTGGACCGGACCGAGGGCGCGCTGCCGGCGGCGAGCGTGGTGTCGGTCCCGATGTACGTGTGGCGCCTGGTCTGGCTCGTCTGGTCGTTGTGGCTCGCGTGGCGGTTGATCCACTGGGGCCGCTGGGCCTGGACGTCGATCAGCCGCGGTGGAACGCTGCGGATGTGGGAGAAAGTCGCGCCCAACGCCGTCAGTGGCGACGTGGATGCTGTTTTGCCGGCGTCGGGCGCCGAGGGGGACGGTAAATAGCGACTTTCGTTCTCAAGTCGCCGCGTGGGCCAGCCGATGTCATCAGCGATATGGCTGACAGTCGTCCACAACAATTGCTGCTCGGTGCCAAGACCTTCTGGGCCGGCCTGTCCATGGGCCGCCGGGTTGCCATCACGACGTTGGGCATCTTCCTGGTGTTTGCGTTGTCGTACATCGGGTACGTCGGCAGCTCGGACGACTACGTCACGGCGTTTGTCGATCAGAAGCCCGAGGAGGCCTCCAAGATCACCGGGATTCTGGAGGCCCAGAAAATCCCCTACGAGCTGGCGGCTGGTGGTGCCGTCATCAAGGTGCCCTCGTCCCAGCAGCACGAGGCTCGCCTCGCCGTCGCAGGTGAAGGGATGCCCGGCGGCGCCGTGGGCTATGAGCTGTTCGACGAGCCAAAATTCGGCATGAGCATGCTGGAGCAGGACATGAACCGTCGCCGCGCGCTCCAGGGTGAGCTGCGGCGCACCGTGGTCAGCCTGGACGAGGTCATGGACGCCCGCATCCATGTCGTGCTGCCCAAGAAAGCCACCTTCAAAGAGGACGACGAGCACGCGTCTGCGTCCGTGGTCCTGACCCTCTACGGCGGCCGCGCCCTGGCCAAGGACAAGGTCCGTGGCATCGTAAATCTGGTCGCCGCGAGTGTGGAGGGATTGGACCCGGAGCACGTCACGGTGGTCGATACGGGCGGCAACGTCCTGGCAGGGCCCACCGACCCTGCGATGGCGGGGACGCTGCCCGCGCAGGAGTTCCGGCAGAACCTGGAGAAGAGTCTGGAGCGGCGCGTGTTGGCGCTGGTGGAGCCGGCCGTCGGCGTCGGTAACACCCGCGTTCAGATCTCCGCCGAGGTGGACTTTGCCAAGGTGGAGCAGGTCGATGAGCTCTACGACCCGACCAAATCCGTCGTCCGCAGCGAGCACACGCTGGAGAAGCGCCGCGTCGATGAGAAGGGTGAGGCGGCGGGTGTCGCAGGAGTGCAGGCGAACATCGGAGGCGTCGCGCCGGACGAGGGTGGCAAGTCGAGGCAGAACGTCATGCACAGCGAGAAGACCGTCAACCACGAGGTTCCTGTCACGCGCCGCACGACCGAGGAGGCCGTCGGCAAGACCAAGCGCCTGGCCGTGGCGGTGCTCGTCAACGGCTCCTACACCGAGACCGAGGGCAAGGAAGGCAAGACGGACCGCGAGTACGTGGAGCGCTCCGAGGAGGAGCTGGCGAAGCTCGAGTCCATCGTCAAGGCCGCCGTCGGCTTTGACGAGGCCCGTGGCGACCAGGTCATCGTGCGCAACATGCCGTTCGTGGAGACGGCCATCGACCCCATGGACGAGGGCTTCATGCTCAGCCCGGATGCGTGGCGCGGCGTGCGCTACGGCTTCGCGCTGATTCTGGCGATGCTGTTGATGCTCTTCCTGGTCCGCCCGGTCGTGAAGGCTGTGACCGCGGCGGCGCCGAAGGCCGAGGAGGCCGAGGCCGTGGTCGCGGTGGAGGAGCCTGCGGCCCTGCCCGACATCGCCATGGGCGACGCGGAGCCCGCGCTGAGTCCGCGCGTCATCGCGCT
Source organism: uncultured Pseudomonadota bacterium (assembly GCA_937890335.1). Lineage (GTDB taxonomy): Bacteria > Myxococcota_A > Bradymonadia > Bradymonadales > CALBXO01. The sequence goes on from CALBXO010000854.1 coordinate 8,219, forward strand.
CGAATTCGCAACACAAGAGCCCCGCAAGACCGCCAAGATTCTGTGCGCCTGGCTGCTCGAGGACGGTCGCGACGTGGCGGCCGTCGCCGACCTGTCGGCCGAGGCGCAACGCAAGGTCAAAGAGCGCGCGGAGAGGACCTGAGCCATGGCACGAGTCCAGAGCAAATACGGTATGAAACCCGAGCTCAGCGGCGCCCAGAAGGCGGCGCTCTTCCTCCTGTCTCTTCAGGAGAGCGACACGACGGAGATCTTCCGGCATCTGGAGCCGCAAGAGATCAAGCGGATCATGGACGCGATGAGCACGCTGACCAATGTGTCGGCCGAGGCTGTCGGCAAGGTCTTTGAGCGGTTCGCCGACTACGTGGAGAACGAGCCGATGATGCTCGAGGGCGGCGAGCACTACCTGCGCGGCGCACTCAACAGGGCGCTCGGGCCGCAGGAGGCGCGCCGTGTCCTCGGCGAGCTGGACGACCGACCGTCACCGGCGGCGATGCAATTGTCCTCGGTGGACCCGCGGATGCTCAGCAACGTGCTGGAGGTGGAGCACCCGCAGACCATCGCGCTGCTGATGACGCGCATGGAGCCCAAGCAGGCCGCCAGCGTCCTGGCCCACCTGCCGGAGAACACGCAGGACGAGGTCATGCAGCGCGTGGCGCGGCTGGAGCGGGTCAGCCCGGAGGTCGTGAGGGAGATCGAGAACTCGATCATCGCGGAGCTGCAGGCACTCGGGACGCCGGAGCAGGAGGCGTTCCAGGGGCGCGAGCAGGCAGCTGCCCTCCTCAACAGCATGGAGCGTGGAATCGGCGCCGAGATGCTCGCCCGCCTCGAGGACATGGACGAGGAGCTCGCGGAGGGCATTCGCGCCAAGATGTTCATGTTCGAGGACCTCATGGGCGTGGACGACCGCGGCATCCAGGCGATCCTCAAGGAGATCTCGAGCGACGTGCTCATCATCTCGCTCAAGACCGCCAGCGGCGACCTGCGCGACAAGTTCTTCCGCAACATGAGCTCCCGCGCTGCCGACATGATGAAGGACGACCTGGCGGCCATGGGCCCCGTGCGCGTCTCCGATGTGGAGGCCGCGCAGAAAGAGATCGCCCAGGTGGCGCTGCGCCTCCAGGAAGAGGGGACCATTGTGATCGCCGGTGCCGGCGAAGATGTGGTGTAGACCATGAGCGACCCGATCAAACGCGTACTGGCGGCATTTGGCGAAGGGCGAACCAACGCGGGTGTGCGCACGCCGGATTGGTTCCGCGATGTCAGCGGCGACGCGCGTCCCTGGACTCCGGTGGAATCCAAGGCGGCGCAGCTCGAGGCCGAGGACGAAGACGAGTCACTCGACGAGGAGGACTCCGAGGACGCTGTCGCGGAGCTGGAGCTGGACCAGGCGGCCTTGGCGGCCCTCTACGACGAGACGCGTGAGGCTGCGCAGGCCGAGGGCTACGAGGCGGGCTTCGAGGAAGGCCAGCGCGCCGGTGAGGAGATCGGGCGCGAGAATGTCGAGGAGGAGCTCGCCGCCCTGCAGGACGCGCGGCTGCGCCTGGAGGCGGAATTGCACTCCCTGGCGTTGACCCGCAGGCAGATGTTGGCCGACGCCGAAAACCAGGCGATCGAGCTGGCGTTCAAGATCGGAAAACGCATGGCCGCGGAAGCCCAGCTGACCAGTACGGAGTGGGTCGAGCCGTTGGTGCGCGAGGCGTGTCGCGCCCTGACCAGCGAGGACCGAGCGGTCTGCAAGGTCTCGCCGGAGCTCGCCGCCCGCATGGAAGAGGCCGGCGGGATGCCGACGTTGGACGGCACCGTGTTTGAGCAGAGCCGCGAGCTTGAGCCCCTCGAGATTCTCGTGGAGACCCAATTCGGCCGGATTGACGCCGGCTTCGAGGCGCGCTTCAACCAGCTTCGGAAATCGATCATCGAGCGGGTTGCCGCGGTAGACGGTGCCGAAGAGGTCGCATGACCCAGATCACCGGGCTGTTTCGCCGACCACCCCGCAAGGAATCCAGCGAGTTTCATCGCCTCAAGGCCGCTCTGGATGAGGTCGACCAGGCCCACCTGCTGCGCGAGGAGGGCAAGGTCACCCGTGTCATTGGCCTCGTTGTGGAGGGCGTGGGACGGGGTTGCTTCGTCGGTGAGCTGTGCCACATCGAGTCCGTCGCGGGTGGCGAATGGATCCCCGCGGAGGTGGTGGGTTTCCGCGACGACCGCATCTTGCTGATGCCGCTCGGCACCCCCGAGGGCATTGGCATGGGGTGCCGCATTCAGCCCACGGGCAAGGGCGCGCGCGTGCCTGTCGGTCCGGACCTCCTCGGGCGGGTCCTCGACGGGCTGGGACGGCCCATCGACGGAGGCCCCGTGCCCTCGCAGGAGAGCCTGCGATCGCTCTACGCCGAGCCGCTCAACCCCATGGAACGCCGTCCGATCAGCGAGCCCTTGGATCTCGGCGTATCCGTGCTCAACGGAATGCTGACCGTCGGCAAGGGGCAGCGCGTGGGCATCATGGCCGGCAGCGGCGTGGGCAAGTCCGTGCTGCTGGGCATGCTCGCACGCAGCGTGAACGCCGACGTGAGTGTCATCGCGCTGATCGGAGAGCGCGGGCGCGAGGTGCGGGAGTTCGTAGAGCAGATTCTCGGACCTGAGGGACTGCTGCGCAGCGTGGTCGTCTGCGCTACGAGCGACCAGGCGCCGCTGGTCCGCATGCGTGGCGCGTGGCTGGCCACGACGATCGCGGAGTACTTCCGCGAACAGGGCAAAGACGTGCTCCTGGTGATGGACTCGGTGACCCGCTTTGCCATGGCGCAGCGGGAGATCGGTCTTGCAGTGGGTGAGCCGCCGGCCACAAAGGGCTATACGCCGAGCGTCTTCGCGACACTGCCCCGCTTGCTGGAACGAGCAGGCAACGACTCGGGCGAGGGGAGCCTGACCGCGCTCTACACCGTGCTGGTAGAGGGCGACGACATGCAGGACCCCATCGGTGACGCCGTCCGCGGAATTCTCGATGGACACATCGTGCTCTCGCGCGATCTGGCGGCCGCAGGCCACTACCCGGCGGTCGACGTGCTGGCGAGCGCCTCGCGCGTGATGAACGCTGTTACCAGCGAGAAACACCAGCAGCTCGCGTCCAAGATCCGTGGTTTGCTCGCGGCCTACCGCGAGGCCGAGGACCTGATCAACATCGGTGCCTATCAACCGGGATCGAACCCCCGCATCGATGAAGCCGTCAAACGCCGCGACGCGATCAACGCCGTCCTGTGCCAGCATATGAACCGCAAGGTCACGCTGGAGGAGACCGTGGCCGCACTGGACGCGGCCCTCCGGTAGTCGATCCCACCGTGCCCCAATTGCTGCGACCCTGAAAAAAGGCTCAGGGTGGTGCAAATTTGAACCGACAGACATAATGAAGGAGGGTGACCGCGACGATGACGCACGACACCGCCAGCCCAGCCCGTTTGCGCCCGGACCGATTCCGCGTTCTGCGGCCCATCGGCTCCGGTGGGATGGGAGTTGTGTACGAGGCGTTGGACCGGCGCACGAACCGCCCGCTGGCGATCAAGGAGCTGCCTTCCCTGGATGCCGATCGCCTCTATCGGTTCAAGCAGGAGTTCCGCACACTCAAGGACGTTCACCACCCCAACCTGGTGTCGCTCTACGAGCTCTACGAGCACGACGGGCGCTGGTTCTTCACGATGGAGCTCGTCGCCGGCGCTGACTTTGTCAGCGCGGTCCGAGGCGCGGAGGGGTCCACCGTGGGCGCGGCGACCTTTGTCGGCGCGCCGCCGGCGATCACCCGCGCGCAATCGGGGAATGGCGCGTCGCCCCCAGTGCCCATCGCGCCGCTGACGCCCCGTTCGCACCAGCTGCTGCGCGCGTCGATCCTGCAGCTGGCCGACGGATTGGAGGCGATCCACAACGCCGGCAAACTCCACCGCGACATCAAGCCGTCGAACGTTCTCATCGACGCCAACGGCCGCGTCGTGATTCTGGACTTCGGGCTTACCACCGAGCTGAGCGGCCCACAGAGCGCCTCGTTTGTCGGGACGCCGTCCTACATCGCACCGGAAGTGATCGATGGGGTCCGCGTGGCCGCCAACGACTGGTACTCCGTCGGGGTCATGCTGTTTGTCGTCGCGACCGGGCGCACGCCGTTCCACGACGACACGAGTTGGGTCAGGTCCCTGATGGCACGGCTGGCTCGTCCGGCTCCGTCTCCGAGCGAGTATGTACCCGGCACGCCGCGTTGGCTGGACAAGATGTGCGCGGGCCTGCTCGACGCCAACCCGGACACCCGCTGGGGCGCCCGAGAGCTGCGTCAGGTTCTGAGGGCCGCGACCAGCGCTGAGATGGTCCTGGCCCCGTCCACGGGCGCCCATTCGCCGGTGACAACCCCGGACACGGGACCGCTCAGGGTTCGGTCCGGGGGCCACCGCACAAAGTTCGTGGGGCGGGCCGCAGAGCTGCGGCGTCTGGGGTCGCTCCTCAAGTCGCAGGGCGCCCGAGTCGCCTGGCTGCACGGAGCCGACGGCCTCGGCAAGAGCCGACTGATCGAGCAGATGGCGCAGGCGCACGAAGCGGAACCAATCACCGTGCTCGCGACCCGGGTCAACCCGGAGGAGCACGTCCCGTTTCGCGCGCTGGACGGGATCGTCGACGCGATGTCGCGTTTGCTCGATGAACAGTTTCGGTTTGACTCCACCGTCTTCGAGGAGCGACTCGCCGCGAGCCGTCTGTTCCCTGTCCTCAACCCGGAGTCCACGGCGCCGCGATGGGTCAGCGTGGAGGGTGATGCCGGCGAGGCCCGGCGAGCGGGGTTTGTGGCGGTTCGATCGCTGATCGCGCGATTGTGCGAGCGACAGCCGCTGGCGTTTGTGATCGATGATTGGCACCTGGCGGACCGCGACAGCCGAGACCTGCTCACGTACGTGCTCACAGCCGACGGCGCGCCGCCGATCTGTCTGGTGCTCGCGTCCACAGGGCCGCCGGCGGCGGGTACCTTTGGCCGACGGCTGCAGGGCGAGCCGAGCGTCGCGTTGCTGGAGGTTGCGCTGGGTCCACTCGACGCCGACGAAGCAGGCGAACTTGCGACGCTGCTCGGCGGGGGGACGCACACGCCCGACTCGCTGACAGCGTACATCGTGTCGGAGTCCGGGGGTGTGCCATGGGTCATCGAGGAGCTGGCCGTCGGTTTCCACTCCTCGGACGACGCGACGCCGGATCCATCCCTCGACGACGTCATGGGGCGGAAGATTGCGCGCCTGCCGGTGTCGGTCCGGAGGTTGTTGGAGACGGTGGCCGTGGCCCAGCCGCTGTCCTGCGGCATGGCCTTGGCGCTCTCCGGGGCGAGGCGAGCGGAGGTCCGTGCCCTGTGTGGTGAGCTGCTGTTGCGGATGGACCGCGACGGCGAGATGGTCGAGACCTACCACCCGAAGATCCGTGAAATTTGCCTCGGGCGGGTGTCGCCGGAGAACGCAGCGGAGATTCATCTGGCGACGGCTGAGCTTCTGCTTGAGGAGCCCTCGTCTGCCCCGGACCAGATCGCGCGACATCTGGAGGCCGCCGGCGACGTTGCGCGCGCCGCGCAGTTTCTCCTCGCCGCCGCGGAACAAGCGGACAAGCAGCTGGCGTTCGACCTGGCTGCGACGCTGTACGAGCGCGCCGTGGCGCGGACCCCGGACACCGACCGCCGCAGGCCAGGTCGCATGCGCCTGTGGGCCATGGCGCTTGTGAACACCGGGGCCGCTCTACGGGGCGCGCGCGTGTTGCTGGCAGCGTCGGAGAACTTGCCCGAGGCGGACCGACACGAAGTCCTGGTGGAGGCCGCCGTACAATTGATCGCCGGCGGCGCCGCGCAGGAAGGGTTGGAGGTCGCACGCAGAGCGCTGGCGCAGATCTCTTACAAGATCCCGTCCAGGGCGTCGGCGCTGGCTCATTTGGGGTGGGGCCGCGCCCGAATGAGGTTGCTGGGAATTCCGGAAGCGCCGTCGCAGCCGGCGGCCGATGTGGAGACGAGGGCCCGGTTGGGCGCCCTGTGGCGCGTGGGTTCGGCGCTGTCGGTGCTGGACGTGCCCACGGGCGCGGCGTTGGTGACCGCGCACAATGAGGCCGCCCTGCGGGTTGGAGGGCAGCTGGAGGTCTCGCGGGCGTTGTCCATGGAGGGAATTCTCACCGGGACCTTGGAGCCCGTGCGTGGCGCGGAGCTTTTGCGGCGGGCGCTCGAGGGAGCGCGCGGGCTACGGGATGGGTACGCGGAGGCGCTGGCAGAGTTTGGTCTGGCCGTGCTCAGTTTCAACGCCGGCGACCTTCAGAGCGCTCTCCAGGCGGCGATCGCGTCGGAGCGGAGGTTGCGCCGTCACGCCCCGGCGAGCATCTGGGAGATTCACAACGCCCAGGCCTTGCAGTTGCAGCTGTTGTACTACCTGGGCCGGGTGTCGCGTCTGGCGGAGGAGGCAGAGGAGCTCCGGCACGGCGCCGATTACCACCAGAACCTGTACTGCCAGGCGTGTTTTCAATCAGGTTGGGCCATTCAGCCCGTTCTGGCGGCGGACCAGCCACGCAGGGCGCGGGAGATGCTGGACAGCGCCGACGCCATGGTATCCGGCGCAGACTATGTCTTTCAGCGGTTGTTCAAGGTCATTGGTCGCACCAGCCTGGCCATCTATGAGGACGACGGCGTGCGCGCCTTCGCCCTTATCACCGAGGCGTGGAAGACGCTGGAGCGAACCCACGTCATCGCCTGGCCATTTCTGCGCGATTCGGCGTTGGAGCTGCGCGGTCGCGCGGCGCTGAGCGCGGGCCTGGCGTCGCGCGACCCGCGTCTCATCGGTCAGGCGCGGGGTGAGGCCAGTCGGCTGTTGGCCCACGGTCATGATCCCTGGCGCAGGACCTTGGCTGGCTTTCTGTGCTCGGGGGCGCTCCTGGCCGAGGGAAAGGATTCCGAGGCGCTCGAACGGTTGCTCGACGCGGAGAAGACCGCGGACGACGCCCACATGAAGTCGCATGTGTTTGTGGCACGGTGGGTGCGCGGCAAGATGAGCGGCGACGCCGCGCTCCAGGCGCAGGCGTCCCACGCGCTGGTCACCATGGGCGTGGCGCAGCCGGCGCGCTATGCTCGGTTGCTGCTGCCCTGGGGCTGACCGCGGGGCCTTCAACCGGAGAGTCGACATGGCCACAGCGACGTGGAACGGGGTGGTGCTCGCCCGCAGCGACGACTGCGAGGTCGTCGAGGGGAATCTGTACTTCCCTCCCGACACCATCGATGCGCGCTACTTCGAGAACAGTGACAAACACACCACCTGTGGGTGGAAGGGCGTGGCGAGCTACTACGACGTGGTCGTGGACGGCCAACGCAACAAGGACGCTGCCTGGTACTACCCGACGACCAAGGACGCCGCGGCGAACATCGCCGGGTACGTAGCATTCTGGCGCGGGGTTCAGGTGGACCGTTGAGGGGCCGTCCCTTCGGCCGCCCGGGTCGCGGACGGGCCGGCTACCGCAGGCGTAGGCGGTGCGGTCCCGCGCGCAGAATCTGGCAATCATCCATGGGTATCTTGTCGTGGACGGAGCGCACGCCGATCTCCATGGTTGCGCCGGGCGCAAGCTCGAACGTCGGATCCGGGGCATCGGGTTTGGGGCGGTAGACGCTGACACGGCGCTTGTCGGGCAACACGGCGTAGAACTCCTGGAGCGACCTCACTCTGCCGGAGGGGAGGACCACGAAGATGCCATCGAGCCGTTTGGTGTCACCGAGGGTGCCAGCGAAGGTCTCGCTGCCCGTGTTGCGGACGTGAAGCCGCGCGAAGCACGGTTTGTCTCGCACGTCATATCCGGCCAGCTTGTTGGCCAGTGCGGGGTCGCAGACTGCCGCGACGACGCTCACGCTCAGGCCCTCGTCGAGCGCGACGAAGCTTCCCGGCTTTGGAAGGGTCGCGACGTCTTTTCGGATCGATGTCTCCACGACCTGCTCCCACTTGGATTCGAGTCCGTCGTAGCGAGCGGCCAACATCTTCACTTCCGACTGTCGCCAGCCGCTGAGGGCTGCGGCGCCGGAGACGGCGCGTCTGGCTGCGGTGGTCGCTTTGGCCGGATAGCCCCAGGCGAGATCCTCCGGGTCCGGGACGAGGGCCGCCTCCATTTCGTCGAGGCGCGCTTCGGCGTCGGCGATTTCGAGGGCGAAGGAGGCTTTGACTTCGTCGTCAGCGATGAAGCGACAATCTGCGCTGAAGTTCTTGTGCCTGAACTGGATCGGCGACCGCCCGTCCCAGACCAGTTCGCGTGTGCCGATGTGGTCGTGACGGGCGACGTCCATGTCCGTGGCGGTCAACCGCACGGTCGCCCCCTTCGTCAGCGAGAGGCCTGTCCAGCCCAGGTAGACATCGTTGTCGTCGAGCCCGCTGGCTGCAAAGCGCGCAAAGGGCTGGCCGTCCACTTCGAGGCGCGCCGCGGGGTCCGGATCGCCGAATGTGTCCCAGTTTTTTCCGGGCACCACCGAGACGTGGCAGACCAACAACCGGTCCACCGCGTCGCCGAGGTCTTCGGGCTGCGCGGCGTCGTGCAGGGGCTGGTGTTGCGGGCTGCGGGGCTCGCTGGCCGTCCCCTCGATCATGGCCCAGTCGGGGTACGCCGCGTACCAATCCCGGCGCGCCTGCTCCTCGGGCGAGTAGTCCGCGACCTCCTTGGGCTCGTCCTGGCAAGGGCAGCAGGCGGTGGCGGTCAGCAAGAGGGCAAAGGGAAGAATCCAGCGCATGGCGTCATGGTAGCTCGGACCGCCGCGGTGGACCAGCGACGCGACGCGCACGCTCAAGGCGCTTCGATTCGCCCCGGCGCGCCGTCCACGCCGACCTGGGCGTGGCAGCGGTTGCAGGCCAGGTCTGTGACCTCGAAGTTCATCGGGCGTTCACGACCCTGGTAGCGCAGCATCGCCCGGTAGGGCGGCTCGATGCCGAGGGCGAGGCCGTAGAAGTTGCCCGCTGCGTTGGTCTTGAAGGTGAAAACGTCGCCTGCGACGTCCGTGATTTCCACTGTCACGCCCTCCACGCCGGCGCACCCGTCCTGGTCGCCGGAGGCCGCAAACACGGTGCCCGCTACCTCGAGATTCGGTTGGATTCCGCCCTGGTGACAGTCCAGACAGTTGGCACCCGGCAACATATTCGGCGAGCCATCCACGCCCTTGGACCATTGGATGCCCGTGGTGCACGTGTCGGTGACCTCCACGCGTTCCAAGCCGTCACCGAGGGCGTCCTCCACCTCCGGGTCCCCGCATCCGACGAGCGCCAACAAGAGCAGAGCGCTACTCCAGCGTGACACGGTAGGCCTCCAGCCAAGAGGGACCAAAGTCGGACGGGCAGGAGCTCACGATGACCTTGTCGTCGTAGACCAGCGGGACGGTGAAGCGCGTGCCCGAGCCGTTCATCTCCTGGTCGATGAGCAGCGTGCCATCCCACACGCGGATCCCCATGAGGCGTCCCTTGCCACCCTTGTTGACCTCCACGACCCAGGCGACATCGACGCCTTCGTAGGAGCCGAGGGCGACGCGGCTCGGGTGCCGCCGGAAGCGCTTGATGGCTTCCGCCGTGTCAAAGCGCGGAACCTGCCAGTACGGGGCGAAGCGCGGCTCCCCGTCCTGGATTACGAGCTTGACGGCGACGATGCCGGCGGGATGCGTCGCGTCGGGGACGAAGGTCGGCGTAATGACGACCACATCGTCCCCCACCGCTGTGACCACGGGCTGAGAGATGATCATGCCCGCCCAATCCAGCGCGCAGCGGTCTTCCCTGGTCCCGCAGATGGCCGCGAGCTGCACGCGGTCGTAATAGGTGCCCAGGTGGTCGGCGTCCATCATGTACAGCGCGCCGTCCTTGGTGGGGTAGAGAAGGACCTTCTTGTCGCCGATTTCGGCGTAGGCGGGCGTGCTGCCGCCCACGTAGTCCTTCTTCTGCCAGCACTCGTACATGGTCAGTCCGTCGCAGACGCCGTCTTCGGGCACAGGGTAGGGCTCGTCCCGTGGCATTCGCGGGATGAAGAGGTTCTCGCAGGAGTCGGCGCACGCGCGGTCGGGCTCGTCCGGGTTGAACCCGGTGCAGGCCTCGGCGTCGCAGCCGTCGGTGTAATCGAGGCCGGGACCGGCCTTCATGAGGGTGTTGGCGTAGTCGCGGCGGGCCAGGTCGAGCTGGCCGTTGCCAGACGCGAGTATCACGTCGTAGTCGCCGTCGCGTTGGACGATCAGCTGCCCGGAGGGCGCCCAGAGGCCACCGCCGCAGATCCGCTCGCGGCTGCCGGATTGACCGGCTGGGCCACAGTCGGACTCGGGCGTGACCAGGAAGACGGCTGCCTGCGCCGTGTCCACGCCGGAGTCCGCCCAGGCGTCAAGGTCCACCTCAAACGCCCAGCCGTGCCAGGGCTGGATGTCGCGCGCGTTTCCAAACGTGACGTACGCGCGGCCATAGGTGTCGCCGGCCTCAAAGCCGCGCGTGACGTCGGACCGGGCGAGCGCGTTGGACGGACGGAACTGCACGTCGCCTTCGCCATCGGACGCGGGGACGACGGCGCTGAGTTCGAGTGTCTCGGGAAAGAGTGCGGACAGTTGGTGGGTGTCCAGGTCTACGACGGCCACCAGGTGGCGAAGCCGTCGCGTGCCCACGTCGCGGGCCTCGTCGGTGCGCGCCGTCGTGTGGTACGCCACGACCAGTAATTGTTCGTGTTTGAGTGGGGTCCCGGTGACGTAGGCCATCTCGCCGTCGGGGGCGGGCAGCACAAAGTCCCACAGGGGCGTCCCCGAGTCGGTTTCGAAGGCTGCGACTCTCTCTCCCGACGTGACGATGACCTGCTCGCCGTCGTCGGCTCGATGCAGCTGCGGCGACGCCCAGGCGCAAGCGACCGTGCGGGCGACCGGATCTCCTGCGGGAAAGAGGCGAGCCACCGCCAGCTGTGCCTGTGGGTTGTCCACGTCGGGCGGCGGCGTGGTGTCCACGTCAAAGCCTGCATCGGAGATGGGCTCGGGTTCGGGTTCGGGCGATGGTGAGCCACCGCAGCCGGCGCCGAGCCAGATGGCGGCACCAATCAGAAACAATCGATTCATGTCAGTAGGAACGTTGGGTTGAGCAAACGCGAGACACACCCCGTCTCCGGAGCTCGGATGGTAGCGCGAGCGCCGATGGATTCCCAGCGCGCGCGGAGGCCCGCCGGTTGCCCGTGCCGACAGGAGCGCTCATGTCCGTCACTGCCGGGTTGCATTCCCGGTTGCGGCCCGGTCGCCGGTCAGCGGTGGGAGCGCATCGCCGGGTTGATCCAAAATCCGGGAGCGACTCGCCGGGGCGCGCCCGCCGTCCCAAGCGTGCCACCAAGGAATGACGTTTCCTCAGGCTCGGGCGTTCGGAGCCGCGGCGATGGGGACGCAGGTGTCGCCGAGCGACGCGCCAGGCGCGACGGGCGGAGAATCACCGTGGGCGGCGGTTCCGGCGCCGCGTCGGCTGCGAACGGGTACATCACCGCGTTTCCACGGGCGTGCGCCCTGGCGCCGGAATCGGTGTTCCATGGGCGCTCAATCCCATTCGCGGCGGCGACTTGCGCCACGATGCTCGGCGTGGGGGCTTCCTGCGAGGGCGCGTGGCGCGGCGGCGCGGCTCCATGCAGAGTCGCCATCCGGCTGACGAGCTCGGGATCAAACTGGGTTCGCGAAGGGGTGGGTGCACGCTGGTGCGTCTTCGTGGGACTGTGGCAATCCGCGCGAAGTGTCTGGGCGTCGAGTCTGGGCAGAACGGCAGTCTCGGGAGCGCCGGGTGGTCGTCCTGGAAGCGAGAGTGAGCCACGTCGCAGCGACTCGAGCAGCTCGTTGGACAGCGCTGACCTCGGCTCCCTTCCTGAGTCCGTGTCGAACTGCAACTCCCCGCTGTCCGGGCTCGACGGCAGGTCTTCCCAGTCCAGCGCGTCGTCTCCAGCGACGTAGTCGAGCACGGACGCTGCCGCCCGGTCTGCAGGTTCGAATCTAGCTTGCCAGAGCGAGTGAGGCGCAATGCGGTCCCACATTCCCATGTCCTGGGCCCCCCCATGACTGCACCCCGACCCGAATCAAGGCTGCCCTTGATAGGTAACGTTCAGATGTGGTGGCGTCAACGCTGAACGTTTGGGCGGCGGCGGTTTGGGTGGTGGAGTTGCACTCGGTCCACGGGGCGCCATTGCGCGTTGGGGTGCCAACTGTGGTGGAGCGGGCGTATGGTGGGACCCATGACGCAAGAGATCATAGGTTCTGTGCCGCTGTTTGCCGGTCTTGCCGCGCGCGAGCTCGGGCAATTGTCGCAGGCGCTCGTGGAGGTCGCGCACCCCGAGGGGCATGTGGTGTTCCGCGAAGGGGACGCCGGCGACGCGCTCTACATCGTGGTGGAGGGGGTCGTGAAGATCTCCATGACCAGCGGTGCGGGCAGGGACATCGTGTTGGACACCCTCAGCGCTGGGGAGCACTTCGGTGAGATGAGTCTCCTGGATGGGTCCGCGCGCAGCGCTCGGGCGACGTGCCTGCTCCCCGTTCGGCTGCTGCGGCTGCAGCGCACCGCGTTCCTGGGCGCGATCACGCTGCACCCGACCATCGCGATCCATGTCATGGAGCGCTTCAGCCGGCGGCTTCGGGACGCCGATGAGTCCATCGGCGCGCTGGCGGACGAGGCCGCCGATGACTCCATTGGGGCCGCGGACGCGCACCGCATTCGCATTCTTGGCGAGTTCATCGAGCAGGGAATTCCCTTCAACAAGACTCTCGGTGTGCAGGTCGTCGCGCTTCGGACAGGCTATACGGTGCTGCGGATTCCGTTCCACGAAGGGTTGATCGGCGACCCGTTCAGGCCCGCGCTCCACGGCGGCGTCACATCCATGCTGGCGGACACTGCGGGCGGTGCGGCGTGCTTCACGATGTTGACCTCCGCGTCAGACCGCGTCTCGACGGTGGACCTGCGTGTGGACTACCTGCGGCCCGGCAAGGCGGAGGACGTCTTCTGTGAGGCGAGGGTGCTGCGGATGGGGAACAAGGTGGCGCTGGCGCGAATGGAGATCTTCTCCGGGCGCATGCCGGACCCCGAGTCCGGTACAGACCGGGACGAGGCCATCGCCGTCGCGACGGGTGTCTACAACGTCTCGCGCAAGTCTGGGTGACCGGGCGCCCCTTGGTTCGGCCCGCGATTCGCGGTAAGCCCATGCCATGGAATCCTTCAGCTTCGAGTCCCAGTTCAAGGGCGCGATACGGCAACAGTACAAGCATGAATCGCTGCGTTTCGACTCGGTGTTTCTTGTCACGGACCTCGACAGTGACAGGGCGCAACGCGTTCAGGCCAGCTGCCAGCGCTTCCTGTCGCACGTGCGGTCGATCGAGGGGGCCAATTGGCGCGTGTTCACCGGGGCTGACCTGCCTGAGGTCCCTCGGCTGCTGTCCCTCATAGAGCACGACAAGCCGGATCTGGTGGTGGCCTACCGCAACTTGACCGAGCACCCGCGCTACCCGCGGTCGTCGCTGGGCAACTATGTGGACTCGGTCACCCAGGCGACCTCGGTGCCCGTGTTGGTGTTGCCGGTGCGCAGGCAGGACGATGTGGGGGCGGAGGACCTGGAGGGGCGCCTGCAGGACACGGAGCGCGTGATTGTGGTGACGGACCACTTGACCGATGACCCGCAGCTGGTGCGCTTTGGCGCGGAGTTCACGGCGCCGGGTGGCCTCCTGCTGCTGAGCCACGTGGAGGACGAGGACTGGTTCGAGCGGTATATGCGCGCCATCGACCGCATCCCGGAGATCGACAACGACACCGCGCGCGAGCTGATCCTCGCTCGCCTGCTCAAGGATGCCCGAGACTTCATCGACAGCGCGGCGTCCACGTTGCACGAGGGCCCGCTGGACGTGCGGGTGTCACCGCTGGTGCAGATGGGCCACACGATTGAGGCGTACCGCAACATCATCGCGGAACATAATGTGAAGCTGATTGTGGCCGACGCGAAGGACCCCGGACGCCGCGCCATGAGCGACCTGGCCTATTCTGTGGCCGTCGAATTCATCGACGTACCCATCCTTCTTCTTTGAGGTCGGCGCATGCATGAGGTTGAACCGGGCGTCACGTACCTGTTCGTCGGCATCCTGGTCGTGATGGTCCTGACGCTGGCTCTCGAGGAGAAGATCCACGCCAAGAAGTCCATCATCACGGGGACGGCGGCTGTGGTCGCGCTGTTTCTCGGGGTGGCCTTCCACCTGCTGCCGCTTGAGAAGTACGTCATCGATTTTGGCGGCGGTCACGTGCGCCACCTGCCGGCCTACATCCCCGGGGTGGAGTGGGAGGTCATCGCAATCATCCTTGGCTGTTCCCTGTTTGTGGACGTGTCGTCCAAGAGCGGGATGTACAGCTGGGTGGCGATCAAGCTGACGCGACTGTCGGGCGGGGACCCGGTCAAGCTGCTGTTTTTCTACGGGCTGATGACCGTGGGTTTCTCGGCGCTGCTCAATAATGTCGCCGCGATGTTGATCGTCGGGTCCCTGACCAAGGTCAGCCTCGACCGACTCGGTCGGCAGAAGCTGCTTCTGGGGTTCCTGATCACCGAGGGGTTGCTGACGAACATCGGCGGTCTCCTGACGTTGATCTCGAGCGTCCCCAACATCATCGTGGGCAAGGCGGCGGACATCGCATTTGGCACCTTCTTCGTGCTGGCGGCGCCCTATGTGGTGGTGGCGACCATCATCACCATCCTGATGGGCGCAGCGATCTTCAAGATCAAGCCGCTGGCCAACGAGGAGGAAAAGGAGACGGCGCGCGAGCTGGTGAGCGGCTTCAACGCGGCGGACACCATCACCTCCCGCGGCTTCTTCTTCTTCTCCGGCGCCATGTTCATCCTGTTTGTGCTCGTGTTGAGTACAACGAGCCTTCTCCCCATCGTCCGGGAGCTCGGAATGGGCTTCGTGGCTATGTTCTTTGGGCTGGTTCTACTCCTTCGGTTCAAAAACACCGCCGATCGTAAATACGCGGCGCTGGACTGGGATCTGCTCGGCTTCTTCCTGACTCTGTTCATCGTGATTGACGTGATGGAGCACGCGGGGGTGCTGAAGCTTCTCGGAGGCGGCATCGCGGACCTGATCGGTGTGGGCGAGGTGTCCGGTGCCGGGCTGCTGCTGGTGGCTTCCGCCGTGACGAGCTCCGTTACCGACAACATCCCGCTGGCCGCGGTGTTGGCGAACATCCTGTCCACCCTCGAGATCGACAAGGCGTCGAACCTGTGGTGGTGCGTGATCTTCGGGGCCAATCTGGGCGGGAATTTTACGCCCATTGGGTCCGCTTCCACCGTTGTGGCGGTGACCCTGATGCACAAGGCCGATCTGAAGGTGAGCTTCATGGGCTTTGTGAAGGCGGCGCTGCCGTTTGCCACGGTCCACGTCGTGCTGGCCGTTGTCTACGTGCTCTTTGTCCTTCCCTGGCTCCAAGGTCTGATGACATGATTGCTGCTTGCCGCGTGACCCATGTGCGCCTCGGAGGCCCGCGACGCTTACTGCGTCCAGCGGTTGTGGGAGTCGTCGCGGCCGCCAGCGCCTGCTTTGCGTTCATGACACCCGCGACCGCCGTCGCCGACGGCCTGGGTTCCATGAAGCTGGCCCAGAAGCCGACGCCGCTTCTGGGCGACCGCGTCACCGCGCGCTTCCCGGCGGCTGCTCGGACGCAGCCGCGTGGCCACAGCATCATGGCGGCGGCCAATCCGGTGGAAGAGGAGACCCGTGTTGTCGTGGATGCCGGCGACAAGCGGTTCGTCGTCATGACGTACGAGCTCTTTGCCACCAGCGGAAAGGTGTTTGAGAAGTCCGTCCGCAAGGAGGTCAAACAGTTCTTCTCCTCCGGCGCGGCCTACACGGTCTCCAGCCAGAAGATAGGGGACTTTGCGCGGGCGTTGGTGATGAAGCCGAGCAAGATTGACGGGACTGAGGGCGCCAATCTGGTGATGGGCGCGTACCTGGAGCACCCGGATGGCACCGTGCAGTTCACGGCCTTCTATGCCAACCCGGAGGCTGTGACCAAGGACGCTGCGGGCTGCACCAAGCTGGCCGAGGCCATTCTTGCCTCGTTCCGAGTCGGGTCCAAGCAGCTCCAGATGGAGGGGGGGGTACAGAAGCTGTTTGCGTGGCAGCACACCTTGCACGTGGACGTGCCGGCGGGGTGGATTCTCACCACTACACCGGGGCCCGATTTCGTCGTGCATCGAGCGCGCCAGCTCGCCCCATTTGGCGAGCCGGCGGCGAGCCTGGGGATCTACCTGGGCGGTCATCCGAACGCCCAATACGACCAGCTGGGCGCCGAGACCAAACGCGTGGAGACCAAGGGCAAGCTGTCGGGCGTGGAGACGGTCTGGCACAGCTGGACGGACGCCTCTGGCCTGCTGCGCAAGGAGACCCTGGCCACCGGGGCAGCCCCTGGCGACGCGGGTCTGGCGCTGCACGTGTTCATGGCTGGCCCCACCGGTGCGGACATCGCGATGATGGACGCGCTGAGCGCCACTCTCCGGCTGACCCGGAAATGAGTGTGCGGCCGGACTCGCGCTCCACATTCTACCGCCGCGCGCTGCCCGCGCCGGCCATCGCGCTGTCCTCGGAGCGCGGACGGGCCCTGTTCCGCGACGCCCTCGGCGAGGGCACGCTGGAGGGCTACTTCGCCCTCGCGGAGCAGTTTCACACCCAGTCCGAGCCTGCGTGGTGCGGTCTTGGCACCCTGGTCATCGTGCTCAACGCGATGGCCATCGACCCAGGCCGGGTCTGGAAGGGACCCTGGCGTTGGTACAGCGAGGAGATGCTCGACTGCTGCAAGTCAGTGGAGGCGGTCAAACGCGACGGCATCAACTTTGACGAGCTCGCGTGCGTGGCGCGGTGCAACGGCGCGGACGTGGACGCCAGCCGCGGCGACACCCTCTCACTGGACGCGTTCCGCGCGGCGATTCTAGGCGCCGCGCAGCAGCCGGGTGACCCGCACGCGGTCGTCTCCTATTCGCGGGCGGAGCTCGGCCAGACCGGGGATGGGCATTTTTCGCCCGTCGCCGGACTCCACGGAGGCCTCGACCTGGCTCTGATCCTGGACACGGCGCGTTTCAAATACCCGCCCCATTGGGTGCCGGTGGAGGCTCTGTGGAGGGCCACGCAACGGATTGACGCGGCCACCGGACAGGCCCGCGGACTGCTGCTGTTCAGGCGCGCGGAGCACCGGGGCGCGCTGTGCTCATTGAGCTGCCACCAGCGGGAGTGGGCGCCCATCCGGCGTTGGCTGCGGAACGACGCCCGCCAGCTGCTCGCCAAGGAGCTCGCGGGCTGTGAACCCAACGGCGTGGCGCAAGTGGAGGCGGTGATTCGGGTGCTTGAGCGGGCTCCGCAGCCTCTGGCGCGTGGCTACCTTCTGCCGGACCCGTTGCCACCCCCCACGCGCGCCCTGCTGGACGAGATCCGGGGGATCGACCTCTACGGGATCGTGGACGCTCACGGGGACAACGCCGTCGCCGCGGAGGTCACGACGCTGCTGCTTCTCGCGCTCGCCCCAAGCTTGCCCACCTGGCTCGGCGCCGAAGCGGACGCCGGTCTCTTCGAGCTGCGCGACGCGTCGGAGTCCCTGCGGTCCGAGGTGGGTCACCTGCGTGCGCAGATCAGCGCCCTTGATTCCGCGTGTTGCTGAGCCGGGGGTTGCACGGACAGGCGTCGCTGCTTAGCCCCATTCGATGAACAAATCGACCGACAGGAATCTGCAGGTAGAACGGGCCGGCGCCGTGGACTGGGAACGGTACAGGGCCTTGCGCCTTGGCGCCCTGGGCGAGAGCCCGGACGCTTTCTGGACCCGGCTGGACGACGAGCGGGACCAGCCCGACTCCTTCTGGCAGGGGCGGATGGGTGGCGCGGTGAACCTCATTGCCACCTGCGACGGTGTGGACGCGGGGCTGGCCGTGGTGGCGCGCTTGCGTGACTGCCCAGCGGACGGGGGTCTCTTCTCCGTGTGGGTCGCCCCCACAGCGCGGGGCCTGGGCGTCGGCGAGCGGTTGACGCGTGCGGCCATCGAGGTGGCGCGGGAACAAGGCTTTGGGCGCCTGGTGCTGGAAGTCTCGGATCACAACGCGCCGGCGATCCGCCTCTACGCGCGGCTGGGATTTGCGCCCACAGGCGTGAGCGGCACCATGCCGGCACCGCGCGACCACATCCCCGAACACCAACGCGCCCTGGTCCTGTAGCAGTCACTCCAGCCGGTGTCGCCGGTGAGGGGGACCGGCCGGAGGGTGCCGACCCGCCGGGCGGCCGGCGACGATGGCGCACTTTTTTCCGCAACAGCGCACCACCTGGCCCGTTAACCACTTTGCGCGTGGAGGGGAGAGCCGCACGGCGAGCATGATCGGGATGGCTTGCGTTGGGTAGCGGTCTCCGGGGCGCCCAGGGCACCTTGGTTCCACCTCCCCTCCGCGCGATCTTGCTTGCGTTGGTTCCACCTCGGGCGGTATGCCCTTTGTCATGACCAAGGCCCCCCGTGTCACGACCAAAGGCGAGCTCACCTACAACACGTACCTGCGTGTCCCTGAGCTCCTCTCCTTGCAGGTTCCGCAGACCCAGCCGGCGCACCACGATGAGATGTTGTTCATCATCATCCACCAGGCGTATGAGCTCTGGTTCAAGCTCGTGCTGCACGAGCTGGAGAACGCGGTCCGCTACATGAATGAGGGGCGGGTCCTGCGCGCGCGCCATTTCGTGGACCGGGTCGTGGAGATCTTTCGGCTGCTCGTGCCGCAGATCCACGTGCTGGAGACCATGACGCCGGCGGAGTTTCTGCAGTTCAGGCACGCTCTGAACCCGGCCAGCGGCTTCCAGTCCGTGCAGTTTCGCGAGGTGGAGTTCGCGGCGGGCCTTCAGGACGAGCGCTACATTCGGTTCTTCAAGAACGACCCGGCAGCGCAGGCCCGGCTCCGGGCCCGGATGGAGGCCCCAACCGTTCGCGATGCGTACTACAGCCTGCTGCGGCGCCTCGGGGCGGACATTCCGGAAGGGCCCTGGTCCGAGGAGGATGAGGAGCGGGTGCTGGACGCGCTGCTGCCCATCTACCAGAACCCAGAGGAGATGCTCCCGCGCTACCTGCTGACGGAGAGTCTGATCGATCTGGACGAGTACCTCGGGCTCTGGCGCGAGCACCACGTGCGGGTCGTGGAGCGCATCATCGGCCACAAGCCCGGCACGGGCGGCTCGTCGGGGGTGGGATACCTGAAGAGCACGACCGCCAAGAAGGCTTTTCCGCTGCTGTGGCGGGTGAGAACGCGCCTCGATGTCTGACGGGTTCCTGCGCCTGACGGCCGACACGCCGACGCTCGCCCGTGATCTCGGTGAGCTGTTGCGGGTGGGCCCCGGTTTCATCCACATCGATCCTCGCATCTGGCGCCATGAAGCGGTGGCCCGCATTGGCGCCGCGCTGCGCCTGCGCGCGCCGGAAGATCTGCCAGAACTGGTCCCCCTCTATGGCGGCGATCCGAGCTTGTTGCCCGGTGCGCTGCTCTCGCCCATGAGCCCGCCGCGGGTCCGCCCCGCTGCGCTGTGGACCGCGCGCACGGTGTACAGCCCGGAGGAGGCGGTGGACATTGGCGTCCTTGCGCCACCGGTCGCCGGACGGACGCTCGGGGGGACGCTGCCCGTCGAGGTCCGCATGGCTGGGGGGCGGCAGCGATCCATGTCCGTGCAGCTCTACGACGGCGTGGGGTGGTTGCGCCTTCCACCCATGCCCGCGGGTGCGTGGACAGTGGCTGTGGCGGACTGCGAGCCGGTGCGCTTCACCGTGGCGGAGCGGACGACAGGGCTGCCTCTGTCCGCGCGTTGGATTCATCGACAGGTGCGGCAGGTGGCCGCGGTAAACGATGTGCCGCGCCATCTCTGCGCGTTCACCGTTCGGCTGCACGCCTACGATCATCCGGTGTCCGGACCGGTAAGCGTGACTGTCACGAACCCGCGGTTGGACGACCGCCTGCCGGTGGGCGGTGTGGACCCCGACGACTGGGGTGTCGTTCGGGGCGCTGCGGAGCTCGTCGGAGTCGGCCCGTTTGTGCTTGGGTTTGAGTGCCTGGGTCTTGGCGGGCGCGAGGCGCGCCTTACGGTGCCTCTGCCGCCGCGGACGGCGGAGTCCTCGGTGCCCGACTACTCGTTTGTGCCCTCCGCGGACCGGTTCCTGTCGTTTCTGCCCATGTCCGGTGACCTGATGACGCACGACGGGTCCCTGCCGCCGCTGGAGGCACCGGTCGCGGTGGTGGTCGCGGCGGACGCGTGTCGACGCGAGCGGGTCCACGTGGTCCGTCCGCCGCGCGGGGGCGTGGAGCTGGCTTGGGACGGAGCGCCGGGGGAACGCGTCCGGATCACCACCGGTACTTCTTGCAAAGCGCTGCTGACGGCCTGGATCGGGAGGGCGCCCGGCCCGTGTGCAGCGCTGGAAGAGAGCTTGCGCGCGCAGCTGTCCCAGGTCACCGACGCGCTGCTGGGACGGCGGCATATGGCGAGCGTCTTTGAAGCATGCGGCGGCGTGGACGCCCAGCGGGACCTGCTGGAGCTGCTTGCGGGGGGCGCGCCGCGGCCGCGGGCTGGGCACCACGGCGGTGTGGCGCAGGATCTTGGCGGCGTCGTGGCGCCCCTGCCGGTCTGGGGACAGGAGGCGCACCTGTTGCGGATGGAGATCGTCACCGTCGACGGGGACGCGAGCATACAGCTGCCGCCTGCGCCCGTGTCCGGTGTTCTGACTGTGGAGGTGGCGCTGTGTGGGCCGGATGGCGGCTGGTCGGCAGCGCGGATTGAGCACGTGGTGGGGCCGGGGTTTGAGGTGGCGTGGCACGTGCCCGCGTTCCTCGCCGATGGCGACGTGGTGACCGGACGGCTCGTTGTCGCCAGCGACGTGGATGCGTCGCTTGTGCGGGTCACACGCGATCACCGGCCAGTGGACCGAACTCTCGAGGCCGCGGGCCCCGGAGAGTCTTCGCAGCCCGCCCCGCTTGGCGTACCGCTGCCGCGGCGCGCGCGCATTGGAGTGATTCTGCGGCCGGGACTGTGGGTCGCGGAGGTGGAGTGTCCGCGGCACGGCGGCGTGGAGCGTGCGGTCGCCGCGGTGTCGGAACCTGGCCGACGCAGAGCGCCGGTGCAGAGGTTTCGACTCCTGGCGGCCGGCGAGGTGGCGCGTCGCGCCGACGGGGATGGGCCGTTGCGGGTCCTGGGGAGTCCGCGCGACGAGATTGAGCGCATCTCGCGGTCGGTGCTGGACGCGCCCTACCGGACCTGCGAATCGCTGGCGGCGATGTGTGTGGCGACGGCCGTTCGGTTTGCGCACGGCCTCGGGTCGCGCAAACGCCTCGGCAAGCTGGAAGAGGTCGTGATCGAGCTGGAGGCGCTGTTCGAGCCGGGCCGCGGTTTCGCCGTGCGGCAGCGGCACGGACCCATGGACGAGGACATCTGCGAGATCGCCGCGCGCCATCTGGTGCGTCTGGAGTGGCTCATTCGTGAAGTGCTCGCGCCGAGGCGCGAGCAGGAAGGGGCCGAGTTCGCGGCGCTGTTGCAGCTTCTCGAGAGGGCGGCAGCGTTGGGGACGCGGGCGGTGCGGACGCTGGGGTTGGTCTTGCCGCCGCCGCCGCGGACGCTGCGACACGCGGACGACGCGGAGCTCCTGGCCACCATGCGACCGGAGCGGATGGACATCGCGGCGGCCACGGCGCGGACGCGCCTCAAGCGCCGCGTGAGTCGAATGGACGTCGAGAGCATCGACCCGCGCGCCGCTGCACGGACCCACGAGGGGCGCGCGCGCTCCGACCGCGCCTTTGCCGCGCGGCTGCTTCTGCGCACGGGGGAGGCTGCGGATGTGCCCATCGCGCTCGAGGCGCTCACGCGCGCCATGGGCGACTCCAGCCGCAGCTTTCTGCTGCACGGCGGCGGATTTGGGACCGAAGATGCGGTCGCGCTGCTTCTGGCACTCCACGAGGTCGACGCCCAATCCTCGGGCACGGTTCACGCGGTGACCAGCGGTCGTCTGGACCGCGAAGAGGCCCGGCCGATGGACGCCTTGGACGCGGTCGGCGGCGAGTTTGACGAGATCCGGGCCGACGAGAGTTGCTGGGTTGCCTGGGAGACCACCGCCTTTGACGACCTCACGGACCCCGCGTCGCCGGTCCCGCTCACCGTCCACCTGCGCGCGGAGGGTCAACGCGCGCCCTCCACCCAATTCGAGCTTGGGGATCTGGTGGAGGTCCACATTGGGCTCGGCTCCCCGGCCCAGGGGCATGGGTACGCCCACGGCGACTGGGTGGAGGTCCACCTGCCGCCGGCCCTCGTCGCCCGCGACAGCCCGCTGGGCGAGGTGGAGCGCAACGTCATTGTCGACGACGGGCGACGGAGGGTCCGAGTGGAGCTCGCCGGCGCCCATGGCGCGGTCGTCCATACGCGCGCAGTGATGACGACGGGGAGTCTGGAGCGCCCCGCCGTCCAGCGCTTCGCCGCGGGTGTCAGAAACGTCTACGACGCGCACCGCGGCTGCGGCCGACTGGGCCTGGACGTCTGCGTCCTGCCACGCGGCCAGAAGAAGTCGGGCGGCCTCTTTGGGCTGTTCAAATAGGGTGCGTTCGCAGCTCGGGCGAAGCTGTTCCGACGTGCGACGCGCTGGGACTCACGTCGCCCAGAGTGTCACTGGACGAGATCGGCGAGCTTCGCCGGTGCCTGCTCGCGGTAGCTCTCGCGCAGCCAGCTGTCGAGGTCCGCGCCTGCCAGGCTGGCGCCCGGGGCGAGCTTGATGGTGACCCAGCGGCCCTTGCCCACGACGATCTCGGTCCGCTGCGCCGCCAGCGCTTCGGCGGCGGGGATGGACGGCCCAAGCTTGACCATCACGCTGATCTCGTCAGGCTTCTGACCCAGGTAGACAAAGCCCTTGGTTTTGACCTTGAACGCTCTGCGAAGGCAGGCACCGGTCTCGGTGACCTCCGGCAGCGCCAATGCAGCGGATTCGAGGGCGATGACGAGGGGATCGGTGAAGTGATCGGACATCGGGAACCTATCGGTTTCTCTCGCGGCGGGCGCGGTCCATCTCGCGCGCTGCGTCCTGTTTGCGCATGGTCTCGCGCTTGTCGTGCTGCTTCTTGCCGCGGCACAGCCCGATCTCAACCTTGACCCGTCCTTCCTTGAAGTAGAGCGACAGGGGAATCAGCGTGCTGCCCGCCTCCTGCACCTTGGACTGTAGCCGGCGCAGCTCGCGCTTATGCATGAGGAGCTTTCGCTCGCGCTCGGGCTCGTGATTCTCGCGGTTGGCCTGCTTGTAGGGGCTGATGTGTGCCTTGAGCAGCCACAGCTCGCCCCCGATGAAGCGGGCGTAGGCATCCGTGAGCGCGATCTTGCCGTCGCGCAGCGACTTCACCTCGCTGCCGAGCAGGATGATCCCAGCCTCATAGCTGTCATCGACAAAGTAGTTCCGGATCGCGCGTTTGTTGCGCGTGATGATCTGTCCCTTGTCGTCGTCCTTCTTCGCCATGCGTCACCAGCTCAGAATGATCTTGCCGAACGTGCCATTGGTGGCCAGCTGGGCGTGTGCCGTCGCAGCATCTTTCATGGGAAGGACTGTGTCCACGATGGGGCGGAACTTTGGCGATGGCCCTTCAAACCCCGGTACAACCCTGGCGGCAAAGTCCTGAGCCAACTTGATCTTCTCCTCAATCGGGCGCGCCCGAAGCGCAGTCCCCACGATGTGCAACCGCCGGCGCAGAATGGTGCCGAGGTTGATCTCGTCGGCGCGCCCACCCAGCAGTCCCACCACGATGAGCGTGCCGCGGTCCTTGAGTGCGCGCAGGTTGGACTCCAGGTAGCCGCGGCCCACAAAGTCCACGACGACATCCATTTGCCCCTCCGGCGGGCAAAACGTGCCACCCTCGGCGAGGATTCCCTCGTGGAGCCCGAGCTCCGCGGCGAGGTCCAGTTTCTGCTGTGTCCGGGAGGTCCCGGTGACGTGAGCGCCGGCGGCGAGCGCCAGTTGGAGCAGGGCGGTTCCGACGCCGCTGCCCACGGCGTGAATGAGGATCTTGTCGCCCATGCGGAGCCGACATTGGAGATGCGCAGCGTCGTACGCCGTGAAGAAGGCCTCGGGGATGCCCGCGGCGTCCTCCAGACTCATCCCGCGGGGCACTGGCACGGCCTCCCGCGCGTGGACGGCCACAAACTGGGCCATGCCAGCGCCGGGCACGAGGCCCATCACAGCGTCGCCCACCTTCCACTGACTGGGGCCAGCACCCACCTCGGCCACGACCCCAGAATACTCGAGCCCGGGGATGTCCTGCGGTGTGCCGGCAGGTGCCGGATACTTGCCGAGTCGCTGGAGGAGGTCTGCGCGGTTGACGCCAGCGGCAGCGACCTCC
>CALBXO010000855.1 GCA_937890335.1 uncultured Pseudomonadota bacterium
GTCCCGCTCCCGCGACAAAAACCGCTCAAAAAGCAGGTCCATGCGCACGGGGTCCACGGCGGTGATGCCCAGGCAGTAGCACACGGCGGAGTTCGCGGCCGACCCCCGACCCTGGCACAGGATCTCGCTGCGACGACAGAAGTCGACGATCTCCCACATGGTCAGGAAATAGCCGCCGTAGCCGAGCTCGTTGATGAGGTCCAGCTCCTTGTCCAGCTGCGCGATGACATCCTCTGGCACCTCTCCGTGGTACCGCACCCGCGCCCCGTCGTAGGTCAACTCCCGCAGCCACTCCTGGGTGGACAGACCGTCCGGCACGTCCGCGTCCGGGTAGTTGTAGGACAGCTCCTCCAGGCTGAAATCGCACAGGTCGGCGATCTGCGTCGTCCGCTCTACATCCCAGGGGACATCCTCGTAGAGGGCATCAAATGCATGCGACGTTCGCAGCGCGTACTCGGCGTTGGGGCGCGTGATGCCGCCCGCGTCATGGATGTTCGTCGCGTAGCGGATGCACGTCAGCACGTCCTGCAGCCGCCGGCGCGCCACCGTGTGGTAGAGCACCTCCATGCCGGCCACAGTGGCGATGTCGTACTCGTCCGCCCGGCGGCGCAGCCAGGCCTCGTGCTCCGGGTCCTCCGGGTTCTTGTGCCGGGTCACCAGCGCGTAGAGCTCCCCTTCAAACGCGCGCATCAGGTCGTCCAGCGGCGCGGGCGCCCCCAGGTCCAAGGTCAGCCCCGCGCCCACGCGCGCCCCCACCGGGTCATTGCGCGTGTCCACCTGCGCGGGCTGGTAGCGCCACCCGGGCCACAGACACACAAGCCCAAACGCCTGCCCGCACAGCTCGTCCCAGGTCACCCGCGAGCGCCCCTTTTCACAACGCCTGCGCCCCACGGTGATGAGCCTGCAGAGGTTGGCGTACCCCTCCCGGTTCCGCGCCAGCAAGACCAGCTTCTCCACAGGCCCCGCGAGCAGCGGCGCAGCCTCGACCGGGTCCGTGGGCAGACGCGGCTGGTCCACCGCCACGCTGATCTCCGCCCCCACGATCAGCTTGATGCCCAGCTCCCGCGCCTTGATGTGGGCGCGAACCATCCCGTACATCCCGTCCCTGTCGGTGATGGCGATGGCCGGAAGCCCCATCTTATGCGCCGTCTCCACAAGCTCCTGCGGGTGGCTGCCCCCCTCCAGGAAGCTGAAATGGGACTTGGTGTAGAGCGGCACGTACACGGCTACTCCACCTCCCCGTGCTGGAACCAGGCGCGCCTGCGCGCGTCCCAATACGCCCAGAGCACGTCGCCGTTCTCAAGCTCCAGAAAGTGGTAGGCCCGCTCCACCTCGCGCACCCACCAGCCGCCCGTGACCATGTACGGTCCCTGGCTCTTCACCACAGGACCGCGCTCCACGCCCGCCACGAGCCACCCGTCCGGGTGTCGGTTGTCCTCCCCGCCCGACAGCCGACGCGGCTTGCGCAACACGCGCCTCACGAGGCTCGCGCGACCCGCGACCCGCGAGCCTGCAGCGGGCGCCCGAAGCCCCTGCACGCTCGGCTCAAACCGGTAGCGCGCCTCGGGGAGGTGGCCGTCGCTGAGCACGGCGTACGTCACCGAGTTGTCCCCAAACTCCGCGCGCACCCGCGCCAGGGCGCGATCCGCCGCGTCCAGATCCCGCGTGCATTCCATCCGCGCAAACAGCGCCAATTGCGCGGACGACCCCGACACGCCGCGCAATGTGATCACCAGGTCCGTCACGCCGGAACGGAGCTGCAGGGACTCCAGCCGCAACCGCACCAGGTCCACAATGAGCCGCTCGTCACACGTGGGCTGCGCAGGACGGATCGACTCCGTGAACGGGTCTCCGTCCCGAGGGTGAAACTGAAGTTCGAGCGCGGCCATGGCATGCGCGCGGTCCACGAGCTTCGCCAGCAGCGGGTGAAGTTCACGTTTGACCACAAACATCAGGCGCACGTGGTTGCGCTCGGCAAAATCAAAAATCACCGTCGTGCGCACCGGCGCCTCCGGGATCTTGGGCTGAAGTGGAAGCCCCTCGTCCCCCATGGCGAACTGGCGCCAACGGTGAACCTCCGCCCCATAGCGCTGCCGAAGACCCGCCGCGGGCAGGCCCACCAGCCCGCCGATGGTGTGGACCCCGAGCAGCGCAAGCTGGTTGCAGACCCTGGGCTGGATTCCGAGCCGCTCGATCCTCACAGCCCGCGCCTCCCGCCACTCCGTGGCCGGGTCCGGAAAGACCAGCGTGCCACGGCGGCTGCGCGCCACGGCGTAGGCGCCAAACCGGGAGAACCCCACCACGAACGTCGCAAAGAAGCCCGCGTCGTGCAGCAGCTGCCGCGCCTCGCTCGCCCAGTCAAAGAGGTCGTCGTACAGGAGCCCCAGGCCCGACGCGTCCACCCAGAACACACCCGATTGATCCCGCGAGGGCTCCACGTTGGGAGAGGCACCAAGAAGCAGCTCGGCGAGCTCCGCCACACCCTGGTCGATCTCAGCCTCCCCAACCATGCCCGCCTTGAGGGCCGCGGTGAGTCCGAGCGCCGTCGCGTAGCGTTGCCCCGCCCGGACGCCGGCCTTCCAGGCCTTCTCGTTCACCTGAACGATCACCCCCTGCGGCGTGTCCTTGTCCACAACAGCCACGGCGTCATCTTGCGAAAACCCCTCCTGCCGCACGAGCAGTTGGAGGGCGAGCGAGCACACATCAACGCAGGCCATCCGGTCCACGAAACACCTCCTCCCGCTTCCAGCCCGGTCCGCGCCGCTTGTCCTTGAGGACCTCCACCACCACCCGAAACTGGTCCTCGGTCACCCGCTGCCTTTGGGCCTCTCCCCGCAGCGCAATCAGCGACCCCAACGACGGCCGGTCACGGTGTTTGCGCGTCAGAAAGACCACGGACGCCGCGTGGTGCTGCGCCAACTTCACGAGCCGCGACATCAACGGCATGGGCACCTCTACCTCCGCCCCGGAACGCCGCCCCTCCACATCACACAGGTCCACCACCACGAGCCCAAACCCGTTCGAGCGCAGCAGGCGATCCGCGGCCCGCGCAGCGCCCTGGGTCCCCGGTGCAAAGATCACGGGCAGGCACCGTAGATCGATTCCCCAATGGGCGAGATCCGGCGGATAGAAGGCCGACTCCCCCGCCGCGATCCACGCAGCAGTGTCCCGCGCGCGTTGTGCCTGGGCCACGAGCCCGAGCGCCACCGTCAGACAAGCGCTCGACTCACGGCTCGACACCTCGGTCAGGCGCCCCGTCAATTCGGAGAAGGCCCACTCGGGAGCGCGTTCGGGCTCGCGCGCGCGGTGCACACTTGGAAAGGTCAGGAGCGAGGCTGCAGACATGGATCGGGCTCTTCTTCTCTGGCTTCATCGTCCCTCCCTGGACCTTGTCTCCGGCCGCAATCTAGTCACATCCGTTCAGCATGTCAAATGTTCAGCAAACGATCTTTGGTTGATGGCTTCGAGCCCTCAGTCACGGTCACAACGCCTCCGTCCCCTTGTGATTCCCTCAAGGACGACGTAGATCTGGCCTACACCCGAGCCGGAACGACCATGAAGTACCTTGTGATCGGCCTGATCCTCCTCTCCACCGCTTGCACCGACGACACCGCGGGCGATGACGCGAACACGACGCAGGGCACCCACTACCTCCAATGTCAGCGCGCGGACGCCTGCCCGAGCGGGCTCGTGTGCGACACCGAGGAGGAGTCTGGCCTCTGCGTCGAGACCCCCGAAGGCTGCGGCGACACCATCGACTGCGCGTGCGGCGGGGAAGCCCTGTGTGGGCCCGATCGGGTCTGTCAGATGGCCGCCGACGACACCGTTCTCCTCTGCGCCGACCCCAACATCCCCAG
>CALBXO010000856.1 GCA_937890335.1 uncultured Pseudomonadota bacterium
CAACTCGACGCGCAACTCTGCGCCGGGATCACCGCCTGCACTCCGGCGTTCGTCCATCTGGAAACCGGCGCCCGCGCCCCCGACGCCCGCGGCCCCGACCACGTCTGGGGAGAAGGTCCGCCGCTCCAGGGCGGAGACCCCTCGCGGCGAACGCGCGCGTCGCTGTGGCTGTTGAAGGCGCGCGCTGGCGGTGACCTCAACGCCTACCAGGACACCATCGCGGACGCGCTGCGCTACGCGGGCGACCTCCCGAGGGGGGCGCCGTACGACGCGTTTCCAGGACAGACGCGCGACCTGGCGCTGCTGCACCTGTGGTCGATCATCCCCCAATTGGACGACGTTGCCTTGGAGAGGTGGCGGGCCGAGCTCGAACGCGCCGAACAGAATGTCCAGACGCCGCGGGAGGCCTCCACCAATGGCTGGCTCTGGGGCGCGGGGGCGGTGATCGGCGGCGACCGGCTCTTTCCGACTCGTGCCACCCGGACTTCTCCGTTCTACATGGGCCACAATGTGCAGTCGCAGATCGTGGACCGTATCGCCTACGCCGACGAGCTGCGGATCTGGGACCGTGCCTCTGCGACTCTCGATGAGCCGTGGCCGGTGCGGTACGCCAGGTACGAGGCCCTGGTGGACGAGCGTGCCCGCCGCTGGGTCTCCAAACAGGTCTTCTCAGTCGTCGGCACCCTGCGCCAGTGGGACGAGCGACTCACCCACGAGCTGGCCCATATCAGGGCAGCCAGGGTGGCGCTGGAGTGGACGGCGTGGTCACGCGGCGAGCGCGGTGGTGCCTTCGTGGTGAACCGGATCTGCCCGTTCGCGCTCGAGCCATTCAGGATCGTGGACAGCGCGGTTCGCTCGCCGCCCGGCGCCCACCTGACCGTCGCGATTCCGCTTCCGGAGTGATCCCGGCTCAAGTTCGTCGCTACCGACAGCCCCCGGTGTGATCCAGAGCCACCCCGGCCTGTCGCCGGTTGCAGTCATTGCTGTACGTGCGACCGTTGCAGCCGCACACGGGATCCACATTCCTGGGGCACGCCGTCGGAACGTCCGCGCACAGTCCGACGGACCGCGGCTGGCCGCAGTCTCCGCCGGTATACTCGCAGAAGCTGCCCCGAATGCAGGAGACGGACGGGGAGCAGACGCGGCACGGGCCCATCGCGAACAGAGACGCTTCGGCCTGTTGCCGGCGGCAGTCGGAGGGATAGGTCTGGCCATCACACCCGCAGACCTCCTCGCCCTCCACCGGCGTGCGGCATTCGCGCGGACGCTCCAGGCAGAGTCCCTCGCTGTTGGGATCCACGCACAGGCCGAGATCGCAGTACTCGCGGTTGCGCGGACAGTCTTCCCGGCGTGTGCAGGCCTGGGCGTCACAGCGCCCATCGCGAAGTTTCCCAACGCCCGCCTGACGTCGCTCACAGTCGTTCTCGTAGGTGCGCTCGTCACAGCCGCACACGCGCGCCTGGGGTTCCCCCGTGCAGTCCTGCGGCGCCATCTCGCACACGCCGACCGCGCCGTCCTCACAACCGTCCGGGAGGGCGCAAAACTCGCGTGCCTCGCAGTCGGCAGACTCCTCGCACCGCGGGTCGTCACAGGCGCCGTCGTGGTCCTTGCGCACGGACGCGTTGCGCCGCGAGCAGTCGCCGGGGTAGGTCTGGCCATCACACCCGCAGACCTCGGCCACATCGAGCCCCTGGCAGTCCTCGCTGAGGACCTGGCAGACACCTGGGGCGTCGCGCGCGTTGCAGGCCCCTGCGATGATGTCGCAGCTGCGCCCCTCGGGGCACATCATTGCCTGAATGCCGCCACACGCGCTCGGCGGGCAGTCCCCCTGCGCCACCAGGCAGGCGCCTGCGCGCTGCCGCTCACAATCGTTGTCATACGTGATGCCGTCGCATCCACAGACCGGCTCCAGGACCTCATCGCAGGCCTCGGGGCGCGCCACGCAGACCGACCGCTCGCACGCCTCGCCCGCACACTCGCAGAACGACCCTTCCGGGCAATCCTCGGCGCGACCGCACCGAACGGGATCGTCCCGGCAGGCGCCATCGTGGCGCAGGCTGATTCCTGATTGCGCAGCCTGGCACTCGTTGCGATGCGTCCGATCGTCGCAGCCGCAGACCGGCTCGAGCGCTCCGGGACACGCCCGCGGACGCGGGGTGCAGACACCCTGGGCGTTCGGGTCATCGCACAGGCCCACGTCGATCCTGCAGAAGACCGCGCCGTCGCCACAATCTGCATCGCGAGTGCACGAGGCCTCGCCGTTGTTCCCTCCGCCGTCTGGTACATCGGGCTCGCCGACGTCGGGCTCGACCACGTCGGGCTCCGCGTCCGGCACATCGGGCGGCGGTGCGTCGGCGCCGTTGTTGCCGTTGTTGCCGCTGTCGTTGTTGCCGTTGTTGCCGTTGTTGCCGTTGTTGGCGGCATCGCCGGTGTCCAGGGCGTCGTCCACTGCGGGCGACGCGGGGTCACTGCAGGCGCCGAGCACGAGCAAGACAGCCAGAAGGTAGCGAGGTGCGAAACTCATGACCCGAGTATTGACCCGCTGCGACGCCTTCGCAAATGCGCAGCCACGAGCCCCACGGCGAGCAGGAGCAGCCCTGCGCCGCGCGGGCTGTGCGAGACCACGGAGCAGCCGCCGCCGCCGAGGATGCTGCCGTCGCCAAACAGTCCCTCCGCTGCCTGTCCCACGTCCGATGCAGGCGCGTCGTCCGATGTGTCGCCGGCAGACCCCAGGTCCTCGTCGGGAACGTCCGGTGCCGCGGTGTCGTCCGCAACGTCGTCCACCAGGACATCGCCGGGATCATTCTCCGCGTCCCCCGCGTCCTGCGTGTCGGCGGTGTCCGGTTCCACGTCGACGTCCATGTCGTGCTCGGCATCGACATCGCCGGTGTCTGGAGCATCGACCCCGACATCGGGCTCCGGCTCCGGGTCCGGTTCCGGCTCCGGTTCGGGATCGGGGTCCGGCTCGGGGTTGCAGGGGTTGGGGATGAAGGGACACTCGTCGGTCCAATCGGGCACTCCATCGCCGTCGCTGTCGGCATTGGCGGGGGCGGAGACCGTCAGGATGGCCACGTTCCAACTCAGGCAATCCAGCGGGCTGGTGACGCGCGCCCTGGCGCTCGGGGAGCGCGCGGGAAGCAGGGCCAGCACATCGTGACTGCGCACATCGTAGAGCGGCCCTTCCGCGCCGGGAAACGCGTTTTCGCTCAGCACCGAGTCGCCCAAAAGGAGCCGGCTGTTGTCGTGCTGGCCGTCCCCCACCGCGACGTGCAACCAGGCGCCGTGGGTCGCGTCCGGAACGAGGATGTCCTCGAACACGTGCTGAAGATCCGCGGGGTTGTCCAACGCGAGCGCGCCGTCGGCGATGCGCACCCGCGTGATGTCGTCCGACTCTGGGTCCCCGTGCACAACGACAAGCGCCACGCCCTGGCTGTCCAGCTCGCGGCGCAGCGACGACGGGATTCCGGCCACGTGATACTCACCGTCACCAACGACGGCGTCCGTGACATCGACCCTGTAGACGCGGTTCAGATTCGTGGGGCCCCAACACGTAGCCGGGCCAATGCCGACCCGGTCGGTCAACACGGGCTGGCGAGCAAACCGGACTTGCAGGGCTTCCGTGCCGTCAGAACCGAGCGTGTTCACGTAGAAGAAAGCCCGGAACACCTCGTGGCCGTCCGGGAGATCCAGAGTCAGGTCGAGTTCTTGAAACGGCTGACCTTCCTGCCGCCCAGCGGTCCCGGCGCCCACAACGGTGACCGCTCCGCCGGGCACATCGACCGTCAGGTAGCGACCGAGCGCCCCATCGCCATCCGCCTGGACCGGCAGGGCCACCAGCACGAGGGACAGGGCGGCAAGGCACCCACACAGCGCTCGCAGGGTCTTGTTCAACCACCAATCTCGAAGCGGAGGTGGAGATTCACCTCGAAGTTGGTGCCGTCCAGGTTGCCCTTGTCGACGGGTTCGGCGCCAATCGCCTCACGCATCTTGTCGAAAATCTCCGGCGGAATCTCGCTGTGGTCCTTCTCGTACTGCTCGAGAGCCTGGTTCTTGGCCCCGGAGGCGATCTCCTTGCCGGTCAGGAGGAAGTGGTAGCCGAAGCTGCCACCCAGCCCCAGGTAGATCGCCGGCGCCAGACGAAAGTCCACGTCCGCTTTGAGGCGCGCCACGTTCCAACCCACCGCCAGCCGGCTGAGATCCTTCTCCGCCTGCAGCTGCATGTTGAACTGCTCCTCAAGCTCGGCCACGGTCAGCCCGGTTCCGTCCAGGTCGTCGTCGGAGATCGAGCCGCTGAAATCAACGCCACCGGCGTCCTCGGCCTCTGGGAACAGGAAGAAGATAGGCCCGGTGAAGACGCCCAGCTGGAACCTGACGTCGTCCCCAAAGCCGATGTCAAAACCAAGGTTCGCCGTGAAGAGGTATTGGTCCGTGCCAAGCGACACAGCCTCCGCGAACAGATCGATGCCCAACAGCTCGACACCAACCTCCACGCCGCCGCCAAAGCGATTGTCGAACCCCTTGTACACATCACCTGTGCCGCCGAAGGTCTCGCCCTTCGCGCCAAAATAGAGTGTGGCAATGTCGGCGGACGCAGTGCTCGCGACTCCGACAGTGACAAGCAGCGCTGCGACCGCCATTGCGGCCCTGGACCCTCTGATCATGCAACCTCCACGCAGGCCGGGAGGCCCGCGGTACGTTTCCCCGTACCCAGAAGCTAGTTGGCCTGCCATGTCCGGGCAAGCCGGAAGCCGAGATCACTGAAACGATAGGTCGTCTGGTTGTAATCGCGACGCGCCGCGCGGCAGTCCGACGCGGCAGACGTCCAGCCGCCGCCTCGGTGCACGCGCTCAAACCGACGGTCGGGTCCCAGTGGGTCTTTGGCCGCCCCCTCCGGGTATGGCGCGTGGTCGTCCCATACCCACTCCCAGACATTGCCGAGCATGTCGTGCAGGCCCCAGGCGTTGGGCGCCATTTGTGCGACCGGGCGCGGATTTCCACCGGAATTGCCCTCGTACCAGGCGATGTTGTCCAGCCGGGAGACGTACCGCGCAACGGTGGTCCCGGCGCGCGCCGCGTACTCCCACTCCGCCTCGGTCGGCAACCGGTAGCCGTTGCAATCAAGGCCCGCGAAGCGCACATCCAGGCACAGAAAGTCCCTGCCGTGGGCGCCCGAGCAGTCCTTGAGCTCGTAGCAGGCACCCAGTCCCACCTCCTCCGAGCGCTTGTTCGCGTACGCGAGCACGTCCCACCAGCTCACGTTGTCCACCGGACACTGCTCGCCGCAGGCCGGACGGCTCGACGGGTCTGAACCCATCACGCGCTTCCAATCGCTCCGGGTAACCTCCGTGGTCCCCAGCACGAACGCCCGCGTGAGCTGCACCTTGTGGCGCTCCTCCCCGATGAGCGCCCGTCCGGGCTCGTTGTCGGGCGAGCCCATGTAGAAAGTGCCCGGCACCATCAGGGCAAAACCCGGAGGCGGCGGCGGATAGTCCGGTGGCCCCGCCGCGACGCCAAGCCACGCGACCACAGCCAGAACCACCGCGCCCACGGCAGCCACCGCCGCGATCAGGCCCCAGCGAGGTTGCGCGCTCACCGGCTGGGCAATTTGCGCCGCCTGTGGCCCCACCACAGCCCCGCGCCGCTCTACCGGCGCCGGCGTCTGGCGCGCCAAAGGCGGACGCGGGGCCGGCGGGTCCTTGGGAACCTGCGCCACCGTGACCGCGCGCGAGCTGCGATTCTCCGGTCCGGTCGTCACCTCCTCGACCGTGTCTTCTCCGAAGATGACGTCCTCGGAAGTCTTGCGCAGCGGGGCGCTGTCCAGCCCCACGCCTCCGGGAAACCCCCGGTTGCCGCGGGCATGCATCGGCGCGTCGCCCAGGCTGAGAATGGGGGCCCGGATCTCGGACACTCGCACGGCGCGCAGCGCCTCAGCGAAGGCCGCTGCGTCCAGGTACCTGTCCTCGGGCTGAAGCGTCAGCGCCCTCTGAACCACCGGGCCCAGCGGCGATTCGAGGATCTCGTCGGGAATCTCCAGCTGTCCCGCGGAGTGGATCATCAGACACCGGAACGGACTGGACTCCGCTACCACCGGGCGCCCCGTCAGCATCTCCACGAGGATCAGGCCCATCTGGTAGACGTCCAGCGTGGGCCCGGCCCGCCCGTCGTCGATGTACTCAGGCGCGAGGTAACGCGGCGTGCCCGGCACCTGCCCGGTGCGGGTCAGCTGGGCGTCGGGGCCCATTCTGGCGATGCCAAAATCCAGCACCTTCACGATCTCGTCGTCCTCTCCGGCGTTCACCAGGAAGAGATTGGAAGGCTTGAGGTCCTTGTGGACGATGCCCTTGGTGTGCGCCGCCGCCAGCGCGTCGAGGGCAGCCATATGGCGACGCACCGCCACCGCTGGCGCCATGGCCCCATACTGTTGGAGCTCGGTCTCCAGATCGTGCCCACGCATCAACTCCATCACGATGAAGGGCGCGCCGCTGGACTCGACAATTCCAAAGTCGTGGATGGTCACCACGCCGGGGTGCTCGATGCTCGCGGCGGCCCGCGCCTCCTGCTCGAACCGCGTGTGGAACTCGGGGTCCGCCGCCACGCCGGGCGTGATGCCGAGCACCTTGATGGCGACGATGCGCTCAATCTTGAGCTGGCGCGCCTCGTACACGCTGGCAAAGCCGCCAACGGCGAGCAGTCGCCGGATTTCGTACCTCCCATCGAGGAGAGTACCGGGCGCCAGAGCGCCGGGGGGCATGGAGTGGTCGCCAGACATCTGAGAGCGTTCTTGCATACAGGCCCTTGACACCCCGCGCAACGATACCGACTTGACCCGAGAGGCTGATGCCCGGCCCTGCCGAGGTACCAAGACATTCCAGGAGGCTCGATGTTCCACTGCAACACCAAGCTCGTCCGCCCGTGGTGCAAGCTCGTCCAACAGGAGGCGATCTGCACCGCCGCGCCTGCGCGCAGCTACGTCTGCTGACCGAAGTCAGACGTAGCGCGGCCGCAGGCACCTGACGGACCTGCGGCTTTTCTTTTTCTTGCCATAAAAACTCGTTTCCGCGTCGTCGACATCGGCGCTCAAGGAGGTGGCTCCCATGAAGGAGGCATCGAGGCGCCGCTTTGCGCCCGGAAGTCTGCGAGAGATCGCGGACGTAGCATGGCCCATCGTCGTGAGCATGCTCAGCTACACGGCCATGGGCGTGACAGATACGTTGTTCGTCGGCTGGGTTGGCAAGATGGAGCTCGCCGCCGTCGGCATTGGCACCACCGCCATCTACCTGGTCAACTCGTTCCTGCTCGGGACACTGCACGGGGTCAAGGTCGTCACGGCGCAGGCCACGGGCGCGGGCCATCGGGACAAGGCGGTGGTGGCGGCGTGGCAGGGGGCGCTCATCGCTGTCCCGGCGGGGCTGCTCGTGGTGGGCCTGAGCTTGTTCTCGGACCCCATCTTCGCCCTGCTGGGCGGACCTCCAGAGGTGCAGGCCCAAGCGGCGCAATACTTCGCCGTGCGGGTCTGGGCAGCGCCGTTTTGGTATGTGGCCATTGCGCTCAATGACTACTACCAGGGCACGGGCGACACCCGGACACCCATGCGGGTGAACCTCGTCGCCAACGGCGTCAACATCGTCGCTGACGCGGTCCTCATCTTCGGACTCGGGCCCATACCCGCGCTCGGAGTGCAGGGGGCAGCCGGGGGCACGGTGCTCGCGTCCATCGTCGGGTTCGCCATGGTGGGGCGGTACTTCCTGCGGGATGTGTCGCACCGCCCGGTGTGGCGGCCAAAGGTGGCGGCCAAGGTACTGGAGTTGGGCTTACCCATCGGCGTGCGCTATGCGCTCGGCGTGGGCGGGTTCACGATGTTCACGGCGATCCTGGCGCGGCTGGGTGCCAACCATCTGGCCGCCCACCAGGTCGCGATCAAGATCGTCAGCATCTCCTTCCTGCCGGGCTACGGCATCTCGGAGGCGGCGACGGTCCTGGTGGGCCAATACGTCGGGGCGGGCAAGCGGGCCGTGGCCCGCCTGTCCTACGCGTCGTCCATGAAGCTCGGCGTGGGCGTCATGGGGGTCATGGCGGTCGTGTTCATGGTGGCCCCGGAGCTGCTGGTGCGCGCGTTCACAGACGATCCGGAGGTCATCGCCATCGGGAGCCAGCTGCTCCGCGTTGGCGCCGTCTTCCAGATCTTCGACGCGGTGGCCATGGTCGCCACAGGCGCGCTCAACGGCACGGGGGACACACGCTTCACGGCGATGGCCTCCGTGGGGGCATCCTGGTTCGTCATGGTGCCGGTGGCCTACGTGCTCGCCGTGCCCATGGGGCTCGGCGCCGTGGGCGCCTGGCTCGGGATCACAGCGGAGATCATCGTCCTTGCGGCGGTGCTCGCCTACCGGTTCCAGGGCCAGGCCTGGGAGCAGCGCGCGGCGCAGTCCCAGCACGCATAGGCCTCCAGGTTGTGTCGACGCCTCGCCTCACGGCGAGGCGTCGATCACCTCCACCAGGACGATCCGCTCGTAGGCGTGGGCGATACCGGTCTCGAAGAGGCACAACAGCCGCCCTTCCACTTCGCACAGGTCCGAGTACGCCGCCGGCCCCTCGGTCACCACCGCCAGTTCGCGCCAGCGCGCGCCATCGCCAGAAGCCCGAACCGTGAGCCGCCGCCGCCCGGGCCCGGCCGCGTGGCACACGAGAATCTCGTCCCGGTACGCCAACGCGCTCCCCTGGCACACGGGGTCCGTCATCTCCTGGTGGGACGCCGTCCGGTCCAGCGACTCCCCGTCGTCCGACCACGCGCCATGGCGCACCGCGCTGCCGTGGTGTCGGCTGTTGACGTAGACCCCGCCGTCCAGCAGTGCCACGCACGACTCGTTGGTCCCCGCCACGTCCAGGACGGCGCCGATGCGCCACGAGGCGCCGCCGTCGTCGCTGAGGATCAGGTGCGCGCGGTACAGCGTGTCGGCGAGCTCCAGCGCGCGGTCGGCCGGTTCTCCGACCACCCGCGGGTGCAGGGCGTGATCGCACGCCACCACCAGCCGGCCCGACGGGAGTTGGACTCCGTGCCCGGGGCCGGTGGCGTACCAGGTCCAGTCGGGCCGCTTCACACTGTCCGTGATCTCGCGAGGTGGCGACCACGAGGCTCCGTCGTCGTCGGAGTGACACACCCAGACCGTCCGCGGCGCGCGCCCCATGAGGATCTCGGCCTCGGGGCCATCGCCGCGGTTGCGGCACAGGGTCAGCACCACCCGTCCGGTGGCACGGTCCTGTACCGGACATGGGTTGCCCGTCACGCCGGGCCACGCGGGCGACGCGCCGACGACCTGCAACGGCCCCCAGGTGCGGCCGCCATCGGCGCTGCGGCGCAGCACCGTGTCAATCCAGCCGGTGTCCGAGGCAGACGCGCGCCGGCCCTCGGCAAAGGCGAGCAGCACCCCGCTGTCGAGCCGCAACAGCGCGGGAATACGATACGTATGGTAGCCGCCGGAGCCGGCCTCGAACAAGGTTTGCACTCCCCGGTTATCGGCCCGCCTGCCGGGAAGCGCAAGCCCACACCTGACGCAGCTCGACTCTGAGGACGGCGCTGGCGCGACACATCGATATCAACTAGATGACCTCGGCGGAGAAGGCGATCCGGTCATGCGGCCCTCAGGGGCTTGC
>CALBXO010000857.1 GCA_937890335.1 uncultured Pseudomonadota bacterium
TCGGCCCCTCGGGAAACAGCCATAGTTTCTCGACGGGCAAAGGGCTCAAGGCCCTCGTCCCCGGGGTCTACCTCCACCGGGAGCGGGAGTTCACATCCCGCGTTCAGCGGGCGTCCACTGGCGGCGGTCTGGCGTTTCGCCACTATGATCGCGAGGGCTGGGTGTTTCACTCCAAGGGAGTCTGGTTCACGACGAAGGACGAGTCCGCCACCATCATTGGCAGCAGCAGCTTTGGCGAGAGGTCCGTGTCCCGCGACTTTGACCTGAGCTTCCTCATCGTGAGCAGAGACCCGGACGTGCGGCGCGCCATGGCCGCCGAGGTGGACACCATGCTGGCGTGGGCCGACGGCCAGCAGCCCGTGGACCGCCCCGGTGCCTGGGTCATCCCTCTGCTCGTGCCCCTCGTCAAAGCCTATCTATGAGGTCACTCTTGTCCCGACTCCATGCCCCCACCGCGGCGCAGTGCGCCCATCTTTGCGTCGTCTTCGCCCTCGGCGCGACCGCGTGCACAACGTCGCTCTCGTCCCACCAGACAGCCCGGACCCTGGCACCGGGGGAGTTCCAGATCACTGGGGCCATCACCGTCCCCGTGGCCACCTCCGCAGTCGCCGGCGCCATCGACCTGGGAGATCGGGCCGTGGACTCGATCCAGACGGCCAACGACGACGGCGAGAGCCTCAGCGAGGAAGACCAGAGGGACGCCATCCGCGCCGGTCTGGCCATCGCCCTCTTCCAGCCGGCGGCGGTGCCCGAGGCCGCGCTGCGCGCAGGTGTCGCCGACCGGATCGACGTCGGGCTGCACGCCAACGCCCAGCTACTCAAGCCGGACATCAAATACATGTTCTGGGACAACGACCAGGGCGCGGCCGCCGCCGTGTCGCTCGGCTACGCCTACCACCTTGGGATCGGGTCCAGCTTCCTGGCGCCGCTGTTCGACATCCTGGACTACGTCAAACTCGGGGACTACTCGCGTCACGACCTGGACCTTGGCCTGCACCTGAGCCGCGACGTGGACGACTGGCTCAAGCTGTACGTCGCCGCCCGCTACCTCGTGAGTTTCGTCTCCCTGGACGCCGACATCGAGCGGCTTCAGGACGCGACCGGCGTCCAGGTGGTTCAGGTGGAGGACACCATCCACCATTTTGGTGGGACTGGAGGGCTGATGGTGGGCTATAAATACGTCTTCCTGCACGCCGAGCTGTCGGTGTTCGGCGTCAGCTTCGCGCCGGAAGTCCTGGGTGCTCCCGTGCAATTGGGTGGCCTCGTCGTCGCGCCCAGCCTGGGCCTGACACTGACTTTCTGACCAGCGAAGACCGGCGTGGAGGGCCGTGACCGCGCGAGCCCAATTCGGTGCGGCGCCGCACAATTCGGTAGCCGTGCCCACCACGCATGCTATCCTCCGCGCGCGAGGGCGCAGGGCGCGTCGCGGCTCATTGGACCGATTGAGATGACAACCCAGACAGCAAAACGCGGCTTCGGCACCTTCAGCGGCGTCTTCCGGCCCACCGTTCTGACGATCCTCGGCGCGATGCTCTACCTGCGCGAAGGGTTCGTCGTCGGACAGCTGGGGCTCGTCGGGTTCCTGCTGCTGCTGTGCGCCATTTACGTCGTCACCGCGACGACGGCCATCTCGCTGTCCAGCGTCACCACGAACGTGCGCATCGGCGAGGGCGGCGTGTTCTCGCTCATCTCGCAGTCGATGGGATTGGAGGCGGGAGGCGCGATTGGGTTGCCGCTGTATCTGGCCGTGTCCCTCGGCGCGGCAATGTACTCCTACGCCTTCTCGGAAGGCTGGCGCGCCATCTTCCCGACGCACCCCGCGTGGCTGGTGGCCTCCGGGTGTCTGCTGGCGGCCATGGGCGTCGCGTGGGTGAGCGCGAGCCTGGCCTGGCGCGTTCAAGGCGTCGTGCTGTTTGGCACGTTGTTGGCGCTTGGCTCCGCGCTGTTCGGGCTGCGGGACGTCCCCGCGGTGGAGATGCAGCTGACGCTCTGGGAGACGCCCACGGTGAGCTGGGTAGAGCTGTTTGCCCTGTTCTTCCCGGCGGCCACTGGCATCACCGTTGGCGCCGCCATGAGCGGGAGCCTGGACAATCCCAAGCGATCCATCCCACGCGGCACGCTGGGCGCGGTGGTCGTCAGCTTTTTGATCTATGCCGGATTCGGCTTCTGGTACGCGGCGGTCGGAACCACCGAGGAGCTGCGCGGGAACTACACCATCATGGTGGAGAAGGCCGCCTGGGGTCCGGGCATCCTCGTGGGGCTCATGGCCAGCACGTTCACGGCCACCGTCTCCAGCGTCGTGGCCGGGCCGCGAATCCTGCACGCGCTCGCCCGGTTCAACCTCCTCCCAGGCAGCAAGCACATCACTGCCGGCTCGGACAACGGCGAACCACGTCGCGCCCTCCTGGTGACCGGTGTGATCTCCGGCCTCGCGCTTGGTAGCGGGTCACTGGATGCCATCGCCCCGCTGCTCACCGTGTTCTTCCTCATCACCTACGCCAGCATCAACATGGTCCTGCTGGTCGAGCAGAGCCTGGGCCTCCCATCCTGGCGACCCACATTCCAGGTGCCCCGCTTTGTCCCGGCTGTCGGCAGCATCGCCTGTCTGCTCGCCATCCTCGCTGTGTCTCCCGTCGTCGGCGTCGTCGCGCTCGCACTCATCGCGGGGGTCTACGGATGGCTGGTCAGGCGGCGGCTCGAGACTCCGTACGAGACGGTGCGATCCGGCCTCTTTGTGAACTTCGCTGGATGGGCCGCCAAACGCGTCACGGGACTCGCGAGCTCGGTGCGGTCGTGGAAGCCCGACCTCATGGTGCCCGTGGGCGCCACCACGGAGTTGATGGGCAGCTACCGGCTCCTCACCGGGCTGGCGTGGCCCAAGGGCAGCATCAAGATCGTGGGGCTGGGCGAGC
This sequence comes from uncultured Pseudomonadota bacterium, assembly GCA_937890335.1. GTDB lineage: Bacteria > Myxococcota_A > Bradymonadia > Bradymonadales > CALBXO01. The sequence goes on from CALBXO010000857.1 coordinate 2,913, forward strand.
GCTCCTCACCACTGCTGGCGGGCCTGGAGTCCGTCCGCGATGACTTTGATACGGACGGGATCTACGCCACGTGTTCCTACGTGCCCGTTCTGGAGTACGCCACCGGCGCGTCGGTCAGTCTGGCGGTCATGGAGGGGGCGTTCTTCCCGCCCAACGTCGTGTTCGTGCACTCCGAGGGCAAGACCGCGGAGGAGCTTCAGCCGGTCCTCGACGCTGCGCGGCAAGCGTCCGTAGGGATGGTCATCTACGTGCCGCACCCCGAGGCGGCGCTGGGTCGGCAGCGCACGGTGAACTTGTTTGTGCGGGATCAGAGCCCGGATTGGCGGTTGAGCCTGCAGATGGCCAGCCTGGATCTGACCACCCTGCTTGCGCTGCAATTGCACCAGAACTGGAAAGCGCGCTTGCGCTTCATCTGCGCCGTTGGTGACGAGAACGTCGACGCGGCGACAGCCTTCCTCCACGAGTTCGCCGAGGAGGCGCGGGTACCCGGCGAGACAGATTTCCAGGTGGTCGCAGGCTCGTTCTTCGAGGTGCTGGACGCCTGCGACGCGGCAGACATCAACATCATCGGCATGCCCCTGACCCTCGATCTGGAGTTCATGCGCAACGTGACCCAGCGGGTCCGCGGCTCCTGCCTGTTTGTCCTGGCCTCCGGCAAGGAGAGCGCGCTGGCCTGACGGGACACAGCGGCTCCAGACAGAAAACATCCAGAAAACTGCCCGGCAACCTCGGCTCGTCACCGTCGGTCATCAGTTCGTTTTCTGCCGCATCACACACAGACACAGAAAACACAAACGGTTGACCTGACCCGATCAATACACACCTTATCAACACGATGGCGACACTCGGTCAGCCAACGCAGAAAACAGATGAGGTGAATGATGAAGACGCTTACCAAGACCTTGATTCTCTCCATGCTCCTTCTGGCCACCGCCTGCGGCGCCGACAGCAACGGCTCCGGTGACGCCCAGGGCAACAACGGCGCGAACAACGGCGGGACCCGCACGGGGAACCAGGCCCTCGAAGGGCGCATGGACAGCGAAGACGACGCGAACCTCGAAGGCAACGCCGTCGTGGTGTCAGAGGTCCGTGCCGACGGCACGACCGAAGTCATCAGTGACGGGGAGGCCCACACCGACAGCAACGGCCACTACGCGGTGAGCGTGGAGCACTCGGGCGGCGACCTGATCGTCGAGCTGGTGGGTTCTGAGAGCATCGGCAGCGCGCTGGTCTCGAGCCGGCAGATCGCCCTGGACACCACGACGACGGTCGCGCCCATCAGCGCCGAGACCACCGTGGAGACGATGCTGTTCCTCGAGGCCCACGCCGATGGAACCTGGAACGACAACTGTACGATCGAGTCCCTGCGCGGCTTGGTCAGTGGCGAATTCGCCATCGATGTGCTCAGCAGCGGCTCCGAGATGCAGGGTAGCATCGATGCCTACGCCGACGCCGCCGTGGGTGCCATGACCGCCGAGGGCCAAACTCTCGAAGGCGAATTCGTCGGTATGACGAGCGCCGAGATGGATGCGCTGTTTGACGCCCGCGCGCAGGCCCAGGCTGAGTTTGACGCCAGCCTGCACGCTGCCGCCGACGCGGAGGCTGCCGCTGAGGCCGCCGAGCAGCACGCCGAGGACTCCCGCGACGCCGCCATCCAGGCTGGCTTGAGCGCCGAGGAGGCCGGACTCGCCGCAGAGGCCGCCGCGTGGACGAGCTTCACCTACGTCGCCGAGCTTGAGGGTGAGGCCCGCGCCCAGGCGATGTCCGACACCAACATGACGCTGGCCAGCCACACGACCGCCGAGGTCGAGGCGCACTTCATGGCCTTTGGCGGCGAGATTGACGCGATTGTCGAAGCCGGCGCACAGCTGGAGGCTGAGCTTGCGACCGCGGGTCAGGACGCTGACGACGCCGGCGACGAGATCGACGCAGCGTGGGCCCACTACGAGGCGATCGTCGAGGCCGAGCTCGAGGCGCGCCTTGAGGAGTCGTTGGGGCTCGCGTCGGTACTGGTCGCCACCGAGGTTCAGGCCGCAATTCTGGCCTCCTCCCAGGCCCTGAGCGCCGCGCTGCTCGCCCTGGAGGCAGGCGCCGACGCCGCGACCTCAGCCAGCGCCGCAGTGGACGCCTTTGGCGACTTCCAGGGGCAGCTCCAGGGGGACGCGTTCGTGTCCAGCCTGACCGCCGCCGGCATGTCGGACGGCGAGGCCCAGGCCACCGTCGAGCTCTTCGCCCTGCTCAGCCTGCGCTGAGCGCCCACCGCCCTCCAACCCAACGGCCGGCCCGCTCTCGCGGTGCCGGCCGTTGCCGTTTCTTGTGGCGGCTCAAAGCGACAGACCGTTGGCTTGCCGTCAAGTGTCCATCCCGAGCTGACCGGGCCGCACTCGCGGCATCACCACACCATGCGGCGCCGGCGCCCTTCGGCCTCGACCCGCTCCCTGAGAACTGACCGCGGCCAGTGATGGAAGCCGGTGCCCGGTGGCGCTATAAAGGACGCACACCGGAACCGGAGAGTCGCCATGGTGCGGATCCTTCTTGCCTTGAGCCTCGTGGTCGCGATCGGCTGCACTGAGGACAAGCCCTATTCGTCCAGCACCAACAACGGCCAGAACAATGGCGCCAACAACGGCCAGAACAATGGCGCCAACAACGGCGCCAACAACGGTGCCAACAACGGCCAGAACAACGGTGCCAACAACGGCCAGAACAATGGCGCCAACAACGGCCAGAACAATGGCGCCAACAA
>CALBXO010000858.1 GCA_937890335.1 uncultured Pseudomonadota bacterium
CACTGAGGTGTTGCCGTAGCGCTCGCGGTACTCGAGGTACTCCTTGATGACCTTGGGGTAGAGCGCGTAGCTGACGGCGAGGGTCTCGGTCACGTCCCCGTCACCCAATTGATCGAGCATCACCCGCGCCGCCTCGAAATCGTAGGGGGGCAGGTGTGCCGAGGCCGGTTCTGTCGGCGGGGGAGGGGCATCAGGACCCAGTACCCGCGCCCGAAGCGCCTCCGGAAAGCCGCCCTCAGGGACACCAATGGCCCCCTCAAAGAAGTCCACAACAGACCGCGGGACGTCGTACGCGCGGTCGCCCATCATCATGTCCGCGACCGTCAGGTCGTTGCGGACGAGCCAGAGCGCGAAGTCGCCCACCACTTTGGAACTTGGGGTCACCTTGATGACATCACCAAATGCGAAGTTCACCTCTCGGTACCGCTCGCGAATGGCCGGCCATTGCTCGGCGAGCCCGACGGCCAGGGCCTGCGGCTTGAGATTGCTGTATTGGCCGCCGGGGATTTCGTGGCGGTAGACGTCCGCGGTGGATGCGCGCAGACCGGACTCGAAGGGGGCGTACCAGGTGCGCACTGCCTCCCAGTAGTCGCTGAGCTGTTGGAGCTCGACGGTGTCGAGGTCCGGAAGGCGAGGTGAGTCGCTGAGTGCGGCCAGGAGCGCGTCGAGGCTCGGCTGGCTGGTCAATCCGGACATGGAGGCGGCGGCACAGTCGACGACATCTACGCCTGCCTGGGTGGCGGCCAGCAGCGTGGCTACACCATTGCCTGCGGTGTCGTGGGTGTGAAGATGGATGGGCAGGTCCACCTCGTCCCGGAGAGCCTGGACCAGCTCGCCGGCCTGCAGGGGGCGCAGCAGTCCGGCCATGTCCTTGATGGCCAGCATATGCGCCCCAGCCTCGGCAAACTCCGCAGCTTTGCGACGGTAGTAGTCCAGGTTGTACAGCGGGCGGGTTTCGTCGTGGAGGTCGCCCGTGAAGCAGATGGAGACCTGGGCGACTTTGCCTGCCTGACGCACTTCGTCGATGGAGGTGCGCATCGCGCTGAGCTGGTTGAAGCAGTCAAAAATGCGGAAGACATCCACGCCGGTCTCTGCAGCCAGCTGGACAAAGCGCCGCACTACGTTCTCCGGGTAGTTCGTGTAGCCGACTGCGTTGGAGCCCCGCAGGAGCATCTGGAGCAGGGTGTCGGGCATGGCCTGGCGCAGCAGCGCCAGTCGCTCCCACGGGTCCTCGCGCAGGAAGCGGAACGCCACATCAAAGGTGGCGCCGCCCCAGCATTCCACGCTGAAGGCATCGTGGAGACGCTCCTCGGTGGCGGGGGCCACGCGGAGCATGTCGTGGGTCCGCATACGGGTTGCCAGCAGAGACTGGTGTGCGTCGCGGAAGGTCGTGTCGGTGATGAGCACTTGCTTGCGGTTGCGCACCCAGGCTGCGAGGGCATCCGGGCCTTTGCTGTCCAACAGGCCCTTGGGGCTCTGCGTGCCACTTTCGCCCCGCGGCATGGTAGGCGGTACGACCGGGCGCATCAGCACCGAGGGCCGCTCCAGGTGGCGCTCCACGCCGGGCGGGCCGTTGACGATGGTGTCCGCGATGGCGCGGGTGATGCGGTTGGCACGGTTGCGTCGCCGTGGGAACTCAAACAGTTCCTTGGTGCGCGCGACGAATGTCGTGTCGACCTGGCCGGCCAGAAAGGTCGGGTGCCGGATGATGTTCTCCACGAAGGGAATGTTCGTGGCGACGCCGCGGATGCGGAACTCCATCAACGACCGGCCGAGCTTCTGGGCGGCCGTGCGGTGGTCCAGCGCCCACGCGCTCACCTTCACCAGCATGGAGTCGTAATGCGGCGTGATCTCTGCGCCACTGCCCGCGATCCCTGCGTCCAGACGGATGCCAAAGCCGGCGGCGGAGCGGTAGACCGTGACGCGTCCGGTGTCCGGGGCAAAGTCGTTGGCGGGGTTCTCCGTGGTGACGCGGGCCTGGATTGCGGCGCCTCGACGCTGGACGGCAGCTTGGTTGGGGATCCCGATGTTTGGGGACGCCAAGAGTTGCCCCTCCGCGATGCGGAACTGGGCCTGGACGATGTCAATCCCGGTGATGAGCTCGGTGATCGTGTGCTCGACCTGGAGTCGGGGGTTGACCTCGATGAAGTAGTAGCTGTCGTCCGAACCTACCAGGAACTCGACGGTGGCGGCGTTGACCAGGCCGACGTACCGAGCGACGGCCAGCGCGGATGCGTACAGGGACTCCCGCAGCTCGTCGGAGATTCCCGCGGCGGGTGCCACCTCGACAACCTTCTG
>CALBXO010000859.1 GCA_937890335.1 uncultured Pseudomonadota bacterium
CGCCCGAGCAGCTGCGCGGGAGCTGGCGCGAGTACGGACCCTGGACGGACCTGTACAGCCTGGGCTGTCTGGCCCACCGGCTGCTGTCCGGTCGGCCCCCGTTCGACAACGACGAGTACGCCGGGGTCATGGTCGGGCACCTGATGAAGGAGCCGCCCTCGCTGCTGGAGTGGGTGCCGCCGGAGGTGGACGCCTGGATCCGGCGGCTCCTCGCCAAGGACCCAGCCCGCCGGTACCGGCGCGCAGCCGACGCAGCGTGGGCCCTGTCCCACCTCCCCATCGGGGACACGTACCCCGTGGAAGTCACCGGCGGTGGGAACCTGTCGCCCCTCGCGGGCGAGACGACACTCTACGCGGTGCTCGGGTCCCCGCCGTTGGCGCTGGATCGTACGCGGGAGGTGCGGGACACCGACCACGGCGACACCGAGCCGATGATCGCGCCAAAGTTCCGCACCGACCCCGGCGATGCCGACACGGACGAGCACACCCATGGGGACGCCGCGCCGCCGTTTCCGAGAGATTGGCGCCGTCCGGGCGACGCGGACAGGGCCGAGCCTCTGCTTGGTGCGGGCCTTGGACTCTACAAACTGCGCCCCGTCCCGCTGGTGGATCGCGAGGCAGAGCGGGACACAATCTGGTGGGCGCTCGAGGAGGTCTCCGCCACCGGACGGGCGCGCGCGGTCGTCATGCACGGCGCGGCGGGCACCGGCAAGAGCCGACTGGCCAACTGGATGGCCGAGCGCGCCCACGAGCTGGGCGCCGCCACCATCCTGCGCGGGAGCTGGAGCGAGGTTTCCGACCCTGCGCAGGGGATTCCCCGGCTGGTCGGGCGTGCCACGCGATCCCTCGGACTGACGGCGGACGAGGCGGAACGGCGGGTCGAAGAAGCGCTGATGGAGCGCGGCACCGGCGACAGGTACCTGCGCGATGCGTTGCTGCGTGCCATGGCGCCGGCGCTGCGCTCCAGCGGTCGGGTCGGGGACGACAGCGTGGGGACCAACGCAAACTCTGCCAAATTCAGCCAGGAGGCCGTGGCCTCCCTCGTCCGCGCCTGGAGCCATGACCGCCCGGTTCTCCTGCTCCTCGACGACGCCCACTTCGGACCGGAGGCGTTTGCGCTGACCCTCGCGCTGCTGCGCCAGGCGCCGCCGGTGCGCGTGCTCGTCGTCCTCACGGTGCGCGATGAGGACATTCAGGTCGGGGGAACGGCGCAGCTTCTGGACGATGTAGAGCGGCTGGCCCAGGTGGAGCGGCTCGACTGTCATCCGCTGCCACCGGAGGACCACGCCGCGCTGGTGCGCGACCTCCTGTGCCTCGAGGGTGACCTGGCCCAGCGCGTGGAGAGCCGCACACAGGGCAACCCCCTGTTCGCTGTGCAGCTCGTGGGCGACTGGGTCGAGCGAGGCTGGCTGGAGTTTGGCGAGTCCGGATTCCGGCTGCGGACCGGGATTGTGCCAAGCCTGCCGGACAGCCTCCACAAGGTCTGGGCCGACAGGGTTGAACACCTCGTGGCAGCGCGGCGCGAGGACGACGGGGCCGCCCTCGAACTGGCCAGCCTCCTGGGTGAGGTCGTCATGGAGACCGAGTGGCAATTGGCGTGCAACCACGCCGGACTCGCCCCCACATTTGGCCTGACGGAGGCGCTGTTGGCGCAGCGCCTGGTCTTACCGGCGCCGGGTGGCTTCCGCTTCGTCCATGGGATGCTGCGGGAGAGCCTGACACGCCGCGCGACCGAGTCCGGCCGGCTGCGCGGGCACCACGGTGCGTGCGCGGACGCTCTGCGTGCGCTCAAAGCCTACGGCGCGGGCCATCTCGAGGCGCGGATTGGGCGTCATCTGCTGGCCGCTGAGCGCTTCCAGGCCTGTCTGGGCCCGCTGCTGGCGGCGGCGCGCGCCGAGAGGGAGCGAGGTCACTTTGCGCGAGTCCACGGTCTGTTGGCCGGGCGCGACCGGGCGCTGCGGGCGCTGCGCGCGGGCGATGGCGACAGAAGATTCGGCGAGGGCTGGCTCCTGCGGGCGCAGGTGTGTCGCACCCAGGGGCGACCCAAGGACGCGGCGTCCTGGCTGGAGCTGCTCACCACCCGCGCGGAGGCGCACGGCTGGACAGACCTGCTCGCGCGGGGGCTCCTGCGCCGGGGCGGCATGGCGCTGGACGCGGGCGACATTGACTCCGCCGACGTGCTTTTTGGCCGCGCGGAGAAGCTGCTGGAAGAACTCGGCAACGAACGCGGACTGGCTGAGACGTTGCGGCGACGCGGCCAGGTCGCACAGCTGCGGGGCGACTATGCACGGGCGGAGGTGCTCTACGAACACGCGGCGGAGCGCTCCGAGGCGGCAGACCCCGACGACTTCCCCATCGCGCTGGTGTTTCTCGGCAACCTCTACCGCGACCAGGAGCGCTGGCAATCCGCGCGCGCCATCTACCGGGCGGCGCTCAAGAACGCCGAGAAGTCGGAGAACCGATTTGGACAAAGTTTCGCCCTCGTAGGGCTCGCCGATGTGGCCCGACTCCGCGGCCAATGCGACGAGGCCGACCGCCTCTACGCGGACGCCCTCCACCTCAGACGCCTGGTCGGCGCCACGGAGGCGGCCGTGCAGATCGGGTCTGGACGAGTGCTCCTGGCCCGGCGCAAGTACGCCGACGCCGCCGAAGCATTGGGCCGGGTCGCAGCCCAGCTCGGCGCCACGGGCCGGGAGGGCATGCTCGGTGGGTTGCACGCCAGCCTCGCTGCCTGCGCGGCGGGACGCGGCGATTGGCAGGCGTTTGAGGAGCACCTGCTGCAGGTCGAGGCGTTCCTGCCGCGTCGCGGCCTGACCACATTGGACGCGGCGCGGGACATTGCCCTGGCGGCCACCATTGCCTCGAGTGCGGGAAGGGTCGAGCAACAGGCACGGGCGGAGCAGCTCGCGGAGCGACTTCGTCGATGAGACGAGCGCGGCAAGAGCGGATCGCCACATTCAACGCGGCCGTCCGCGCGAAGGAGGGGTGGTGAGGAGACTGTGGTGCGCCGAGTCCGACGCGCAGCGGCATCAATTGCTGGACGTTTCCTATGCGGCCAGGGGACGGGTCAAACCCGCAGACGCCAAGGTCCGAGGCGGGCGTGGTGACGAGGCGCAGTGGTGGCTGCTGGATGAGGACGGGCGGACCGTCTCCTGCCTTCTGTGCTACCCGCAGACCTTCTCGATGCCCGACGGGACGGTGTTGGCCGGGTTTGGCCTGGGCGCGGTGTCCACGGTTCCGGACGCGACCCGGCGTGGCTACGCCAACTGGCTCTGCGGCGAGGTGGGACGGATTCAGGCGGAGGCGGGGCGGCACATTGGGCTGCTCTACTCGGCGATACCGCAGGCGTACTACGAACGGCTCGGCTACCGCGTCGCGCGGGCTGCCGATTGGTGCACCTCGGAGCTCGACGCCGTCGCGGGGGCGGTACCGGCTGCCAGGCTGGTGCAGGTCGACCCAATGGCGCGTCGTGCGGTGCTCCTGGAGCGCTACGCGGCGCACCATCGCGGACTGCTCAGCCTCCTGCGCAACCCGACTCTGCACGACCGGACACTGCGCCTGAATCCGGACGACACCTGGCACCTCTGCGACGGGGGCTACGTCCGGCTCGAGGTAGATGGCTCCGAGCTGGAAATCATCGAGTTGATCGTCGACGAGACGCGCGTCCCCGGCGTGCTCGCCGCCTGCGCGGAACAGGCGTGCGCGCTCGGCCTGACCGCCCTGCGCGGATGGCTGGAACCGTCCCCGTTTGTCGAGCGCCATCTTGAGCGGCGCAGCCGCGAACGGACGCTGCCCATGGTCCTCGGCACCCCGCCCAACCCGTCACGTTTCTGGTCCTCCGACTACTTCTGACCCAGGCGCAGCGCCCGCAGCCAAGGATCGGCGCCCCAAAGTCTTGCCCCGCATTGCGGCGGCACCAGCGTGGGCGTGGCGACGCGATCGAACTCGGCGTATACTTCGCCCGCACGAGCTCAGGAGTGGGTCCATGAAGTACGGTTTGCGCTGCGGCGTTCTATTGTTTACCTCGATACTGACGGCCTCTACGGCCATGGCGGGCATCGAGTTCTCCACAGTCCAGACCACCGTCATCCCGCTGCCGGAGGGTGTGCGGCCCGACGGCCGAATCCTCGTGGACGCGCAAGGCGAGACCTTCTACATCACGCGTTCGGAGGAGGACACGGGCTTTGGCGCCTACCTCTACAAGGCCGAGCTCGGCGGCCAGAACCACACGCAGATCGTCTACAACCACGCGGAGACGCCGACCCAGGCGACGTCGTGGACCTTCGGACCCGCGGGCGACCTGGTCATCCGCGCGCTGGTCACGCCGCCCCGGGAGGCGATGGAGGACCCCTACGGTGTGACCGCGCGGCTCACGCGAGACGGGAATCTCATCTGGGAGGTTCCGGACGAGAACTTTGCCCAACAGGACGACTTCATCGGCACGTATGTGGGGCCCGCCGGTCCCGTGGCCTACAGCCCCATCGCGCAGCGGCTGCTCGTGTTTTCCACGGCGAGTTTTGAGATCTCCAACGTGAGTCAGGGTTCGCTGATCTTCGAGTTCAACGGCGACGTCCACGACCCGAGCATCGTCTTTGGCGAGGAGTACATCGGCGCGACGCTCAACAGCGCGCTGGCCACGCCCGACGGGAAGTTCCTGGTGTTCTACTTCTCCGAGAACCGCCGCGGCACGCGCTTTTTCCTCTACAACGGCGTCGCGAACGTAGACTTCTTCCGGCCCGAGGGCGGCGACTGGATGCAGCGCCGCGTGTACCAGCTTCAATACGACTCGGATGGCAACATCATCATCCTCTGGAGTGAGCTGGACGAGGAGCCCGATGTCCTCAAGGCCAGGCTGACCAAGGTGACCTCGGACGGGACGCTCCTGTGGGAGACCGACCTCGCCGGCAGCACCGAGGTCACCATCGAGGACCCGGAGGGCGGTGGCATGATGACCACCACGGAGCCGCTGCGGCGCCCGGTGTTCATGGTCAGCGGAAGCGACGAGATCGTCCTGCTGCGCCAGGCTGGCATGTCGTTTGTGGCCGACGCCCGCTCCGGAGAGGACGGCTCCGCGCTGGGCTTCCAGGATTTCTTCTCACTGACCGACCTCGCCGTGACCGACCTGGTCGTACTCAACGGCGCGGACTCCGAATTTCTCCTCAACACATTCGACCCCGAGGATCCCACGTCCGCGCAGCTTCTTCAGCTCAAATTGACCCGAAACGATGACCCGGTGGTCATCACGAACAACGGGGCGCCGAATAACGGCGCCAACAACGGTGTTGATAACAATGGCAGCGCCGACGCGGGGACAGACGGGCCTTTTGGGCCCAGACCGGATGCCGACTCCGGAGATCCCAGTCAGCCCGATGTTGGCTGCGACTGCACGGTGACGGGATCGAGTGCCAATTCTTGGCCAGCGGTACTGCTGATCGGCCTCGTCATGATGGTAGTCGCGCGTCGGCGCAGCCCGACCCACCTCTCGTAAGCCCATGCACAAGCAATTTCTCCTCTGTTGCCTCGTCTTGACCGCGGTTCCGGCCCCCGTCTGGGCCCACGATTTCTGGATTCAACCCGCGGACGCGACGCCCGAGGTCGGTGCAGCCCTGGACCTTGGCCTGTTCGTCGGCGACCACTTCAAGAATGAGGGACCCGACCGCGCCTATACAGGCAATCGCGTGGACCGTTTCCTCGTCCGGTCCGCCGCGGGAGAACTGGACCTCAAGCCGCTGACTGTCGAGAACAAACGGCCGTACCTCCGGTTCACACCCGACGCGCCCGGGGGCTATCTCTTTGGCCTGCAACGGACCGAGCTGCGCATCGAGCTCGAGGCGGACAGGTTCAACAAATACCTCGTCAAGGAGGGAGTCCCCCTGATGCTCAAGCTGCGCGAGAGCTACGGCGAGATGGAGCAGCTCGGACGCGAGCGTTACACGCGCCACATGAAGACCTACGTGCGCGCGCAGAACGGCACGAAGCCATCAAAAGACACCCAGAAGGTGTGGGGACAGACGCTGGGACTTACGCTTGAGGTGATTCCTCTGGTGGACCCCACCTCCCGGAAAGCCGGCGAAGAGATCCCGGTCAAGGTCCTCTACAAGGACCGCCCACTGGAATCCGCCCAGGTGTCCATCCTGAGCGCGTCCGGAGAATCTACGGCGACGACGGATGCCAAGGGCCAGGCGGTGCTTAGTGTGCCTGCGGACGGGCCGATGATCATTCGGCTGATCCACATGCACAGGTGTCGGGAGTGCAAGACCGAGGAGTGGCGCAGCTACTGGGCCTCGTACTGGTTCGACAACACCGCCCGATAGGCGCAGACCATGGCCGTAGCTGACTTGCTCGAGGGCGCCGCCCTCGTGGACCTCCGTTCGGACGAGACCCTGGAAGTTACGGGGGCGGACCGCGTCTCGTGGCTGCACGGCCTGTGCACCCAGCACATCAAGGGCCTCGCGTCCGGACAGGGCGCGTACGCCTGCCACCTGGATGTGAAGGCGCGCATCATCGCAGACATGCGCGTCATGGTGTTTCCCGACCGCTTCTGGCTGTGCGCCGACGATGGCGTGGGCAAGACGCTTCGGCGCGCGCTGCGCAAATACGTCGTCATGGAGGACGTGAAGGTCCGCAGCGTCACGGCCTCGCTTGCGCCGCTCGGCGTGTTTGGACCCCATGCCGCGGACATGCTGATCGCGGCGGGCGCCTCCACCGACATCCGGGCTCTGGCCCCGCACCATTGGTTGTTCGACGAGGGTCTGCCCGTGGAGGCGATCGTTGTCGCCGACGACCGATTGGGTGTGCCGGGGTATCGCCTGATGCTCGACCCTGAGGACTTTGACGCCGTCGCGAGCGAGCTGGACACCGCCTGGGCGACCGCGGAGGAGTGCGAGGTCGTGCGAGTGCGCCACGGTCGGCCGCGGCTGCCGTCGGACCTGGACGGCGGCGTGTTGTTCAACGAGTCCGGACTGGACAGCGCCATTCACTACCAGAAGGGCTGCTACCTGGGACAGGAGGTGGTGGAGCGGGTGCACTCCCGCGGCCGCGTGTCGCGCAGGCTGCTGCCGCTCCGGGTCACCGCGACGGACGCGCCCCCGGTGGGCGCCGTCATCACCGGCGCGCGCAAGTACGGCGCCCTGACCAGCGTCGCGGTGCAGCCCGACGGATGGACAGCCGCGCTCGGCTATGTCCACCGGAGTTGGGAGCCTGGAACGCCGGTCACCATCGAACACGAAGGCCGAAGTTGGCCTGCCGAGGTGCTGGCCGACTGACATCGCCGGCCTGCCGTGGTATGCGCGAACCATGGATTGGGAAACGCTCGCCACACGCGTCATCGAGGGTCACCGCACGACCCGCGATGAGGCTCTCGAAATCGCTCGGGCGGACCCCGCCGAGCTCCTCCCCGTGATGAACGCGGCCTTCCGCGTCCGCAAGCATTTCCACGGATATGAGGTAAAGGTCCACGTCCTCCAGAACGCCAAGAGCGGCGTCTGTCCGGAAGACTGTTCGTTCTGTAGCCAGAGCCTCAAGTACAACTCCGACGTGCCGCGCTACGGAATGCAGGACGTGGAGACGCTCGTCGCCGGGGCCCGCGCAGCGGCGGACAAGGGCGCAGTCACCTACTGCATGGTCACCGCGACCCGCGGACCGTCTGGACGCGAGATCGAGACGGTCACCGAGGCGGCGCGGCGCATCAAGGCGGAGATCCCTGGCATCAGCCTCTGCGCATCGCTGGGCATGCTCAAGGCGGGGCAAGCCCAGACGCTCGCCGCCGCCGGCATCGACCGCTACAACCACAACCTGGAGACAAGTCCCGCGCACTTTCCGAACATCGTGACCACCCATGGGATCGAGGATCGAATCGCCACCGTGCGCAGCGCACGTGAGGCTGGGATGGAGGCCTGTTGCGGCGGCATCCTCGGCATGGGCGAGACGCAATTGGATTGGGTGGACCTGGCGCTGCTGTTGCGCGAGCTCGGGGTGGAGAGCGTCCCGGTGAACTTCCTGGACCCGCGCGGCGGCACGCCCCTGGAGGCCGCGGAGCGCCTGACACCCGCGCAGGCGCTGCTCGCGCTGGCCATGTTCCGCTTTGTGCACCCATCGGCAGACCTGCGGGTCGCCGGCGGGCGCGAGGTGACGCTGCGCAGCCTGCAACCCATGGCCCTGTACGCGGCCAACTCCATCTTCACGGATGGGTACCTGACCACACCCGGCGCCGCGCCGTCGCAGGACTGGCAGATGATCGTGGACGCGGGCTTCACGCCAGCCGCGGGCGCCGCGTGAGCGCGGTCGAGATGGGGCAGGGAATCGACCCTGCCGAGCTCGAAGCCTGGGACGACCAATTCGTGTGGCACCCGTTCACGCCGCACAGCGTCTACCGGTCCGAGGAGCCGCTGATGATCGTCGCCGGTGAGGGCAACTACCTCATCGACGCGCGCGGCCGCCGCTACCTGGACGGTGTGTCCAGCATCTGGTGCAACACCTTCGGCCACCGCAGGGCAGAGATCGACGCCGCGGTGACCGCGCAGCTCGGTCGGATCGCCCACGCGACCTTCCTCGGCAACGCGAGCGCGCCCGGCGTGGTGCTCGCCAAGCGACTCGTGGAGATTACACCCAAGAGCCTGACCCGCGTCTTCTACTCCGACAACGGCTCCACGGCGGTCGAGATCGCTCTCAAGATGGCGCTGCAGTACTGGCAGCTGCGCGGCAAACCTGGCCGGAAACGGTTCGTCGGGCTCGGCAACGCCTACAACGGCGACACCGTCGGTGCCGTGTCCGTGGGCGGGATCGACGCCTTTCACGAGCGCTTCAGGCCCCTGCTCTTTGACGTATTGCGCGCCCCGTCGCCGTACGCCTACCGCTGCGGTCTATGCGCCGGACACGACGCCTGCATTGGCAGCTGCACGGATGCCCTGGAGACCACGCTCAAGGCCCACGCAGACGAGATCGCCGCGGTAGTACTGGAGCCGGGGTTCCAAGGCGCCGGGGGCATCATCACGCTCCCGGAGGGCTACGTCCGACGCGTCCGGGAGGTGACCGAGCGCCTGGGCATCCTGCTGATTCTCGACGAGGTCGCCGTGGGGATGGGCCGCAGCGGACGGATGTTCGCCTGTGAACGCGAGGGCGTCGAGCCCGATTTCCTGTGCATCGCAAAGGGGCTGACCGGCGGGTACCTGCCGCTGGCGGCAACGCTCGCGACCGACGAGGTCTTCGACGCGTTTCTGGGCGCCCCCGAAGAGGCGCGGACGTTCTTCCACGGGCACACATACACCGGCAACGCCCTGGGGTGCGCGGCGGCTTTGGCGACCCTCGACATCTTTGAGAAGGACGAGGTCATCGCAGGGCTCGCCGCGAAGATCACCGCACTGCGCGCGGCGCTGCGGCCGTTGGCGGGCCACCCCAACGTCGGCGAGGTCCGGCAGTACGGCCTCGCCGCGGGCGTAGAGCTGGTCGCGGACCGCGCCACGCGCGCTTCGTTCCCGGCGGCGGCGCGCATTGGCATGAAGGTCTGCCACGCAGCCAGGGACAAGGGCGTGTTCTTGCGGCCTCTCGGAGACACCGTCGTCCTGATGCCCCCCCTGTCCATCACGGGAGACCAGCTGGCCACGCTGGGCGACGCGGTCCTCCACGGCCTTCAGACGGTGCTGCCTTGATCGGCGCGGCGTGGGCGGCGGCCTGGGGCGCCGGGTGATCCAGCCGGACAGTCGGGCGCTCGTCATCGTCGTCACCGGCACAGACACCGAGATCGGCAAGACCTTCGTGACCGCCGGGCTTGCGGCACGTCTCACCGCGCAGGGCGTCCGCGTCATCGCCATCAAACCCGTGGAATCGGGTGTCTGTGGAGAGGATGTGGGCGCTGGTGAGGATGGGGCCCTGCTGGCCGCGGCCACTGGCCAGGCGTCTCCCCGCGCGGCGTTGCAGCGTCTGGAGATGCCCGTCGCGCCGCCGGTGGCCGCCCGTGCGCAGTGCGTGGTGCTGGACCCGGATGCCTGGATTTCCCACATCGAGCGGGCAGCGCAGACCGCCGACATCGTGCTCGTCGAGGCTGCGGGAGGTCTCTTGAGTCCGCTGGCCGACGGCCTCACAAGCCGGGACCTCGCCGCGCGACTGCGGGCCGATGTCGTGCTCGTCGCCCCAGACAGCCTGGGCACGCTGAACCACTCGTTCCTGGCCTTGGAGGCTCTGGCCACCGCGGCTCTGCGCGTGCGCGCCGTGGTGCTCAATGCCCCCGGGACCGCCGACGCCTCCACTGGCAAGAATCTCGCGGTGGTTGCCGCTCAGTTTCCAAAGCTGTCGCTAGCCGTGGTGCCCCGCGACGCCGACGCGGGACACGCCTGCTGGGACCGGATCGCGGAGCAAGTGAGGGCGGAGCGGGGTGCTGCCCCGGGGTGCCCTTCGATCGATGACTGGGCGCGCGCCGAGCTCGACGAGCGCGCCGGTCAGGGTCTGCTGCGGCGCACGCACCCATTGGACACCGCGCTCGTGAACTTCTCCGGTAACGACTACCTCGGACTGTCGTCCCATCCGAGGGTGCTGGAGGCAGCACGACGCGCTCTGGACGGGGGACTCGGCCCGCGCGGATCGGCGCTCGTCTGCGGCTACACCGACGCCCACGCCGCGCTCGAGGACCGGATTGCCGCACACTGCCGGACTGACGCGGCGCTGCTCTTTCCCACGGGCTACGCGGCGAACGTGGCCGCTGTCACCGCGCTGGCCGGTACCGATTGCGCCCTGTTCTCGGACAGCTTGAACCATGCGAGCATCATCGACGGCTGCCGGCTCGCGCGACGCGCCGGTGCGTCCGTGCACGTCTACCCGCACCGCGACACCGTCGCGCTTGAGTCGCTACTGATCGCCTGCGATCGTCCCCGACGGGTCATCCTCACGGAGTCCGTTTTCAGCATGGACGGCGACCGTGCGCCCCTCAATGCGCTGGCGCAGCTGCGGGACCGTTACGGGGCGTGGCTCGTCTGCGACGAGGCCCATGCGACGCTTCTATTTGCCCCCGACCCCCGCGTCGATCTGCACATCG
>CALBXO010000860.1 GCA_937890335.1 uncultured Pseudomonadota bacterium
CTTGACAAGGATCGCCCCCACCGCGTAATGCAATATGCCGTCGCGCTCGCGACGAACCCTCTTGCCATCGGGTCTTTCATGACGATCGTCTACGTATCGCTCTTGCTGCTAGGACTGGGCCTCATCTTCCACCTCGTCGGTAAGTTCTGGATCGCGTACTACGGTTTCAAGTACAGCGGCGGAATGGGACTCGGAGTCCTCCTGGTTCCCGCTTTCACGCTCTACTTTGCCTTCTACAAGCTCGAGAAAGAGGGCAAAGAGAAGGCGATCATGCTGTGGATCGGGGGCATCGCCCTCGCGGTCGTCACCTTCGGAGGGTTTTACGGCCCGGTCATGGACGGATTGACCGGTCGCGCCTTCGCCACGGGCTACATGCAGCCCAAGGTCTTCGCCCCCATTCCGAAGTCCCCGCCGCCCAAGCCCAAGGTAGAGACCCCGGCCCCGACTCCGACTCCGATGGAGGGCGCCACGCCCGACGCCGGCGCAGCTGTCGACGGTGGTGCTGCTCCGGTCGCTCCCGGTGGTGCCGATCCTGGTGGCGCCGCTCCGGCCGATCCTGGTGCCGCCGCTCCGGCTGATCCTGGTGGCGCCGCGCCTGCCAATCCTGGTGGCGCCGCTCCGGCCGATCCTGGTGCCGCCGCTCCGGCTGATCCTGGTGGCGCCGCTCCGGCTCCTGGTGGCGCCGCGCCCGCGGGCGGCGCGCCCGCCGCACCCAAGTAATTCATCCCGTCACTGTGCTGACGCTGAGGAGGACGAAATGCGAGCGCGCGATCTCGTGTGTCGCTACGCGTCCGGCAGCACCTTCCAGTCCACAGTGAAGCCAAACTCCGCGATCAATTCCTCGCCAATTCGCTCGAGGATGCGCGCGTCCGGTGCCCGCAGGACCGCCACGGGCACAAAGTCACGAAACGCCCCTATGTCGGCCCGCGCTTCGATCTCCGCTGCATCTTCCAGCGCCACCTCCAGCCCGTCCACGCCAGCTGCGAGCTCCACGAGATCAGCCTGGACTTCGCGCCAGCGCCCGGCCCTTCGGTCTGCCCGTACGGTCCATTGCATACTCCAGAATCTCCCAGCCGGAGGCGCGCGCCTCCCAGCAATTGTCGTGTCATGGTTGACGCCCCGTGACGTCATCAGTTGCTTGCGGGCACACTACCCGCTGGACCACACTGGCTCCAATCCAGGTCCGCGAGAGGAGAGGCTGTGAGCACGCATCACGACGACGACATCAACGCCCAGGTCGAGGCGATGCTCGAGGCCCAGAAGGCGTACAAGCGCCGCTGGGCGATCTACGGTTTCGTGGTGCTCCTCATTGGCGTCACGCTCATCGCCACCTTCGCCTGGTTCCGAGAGTTCTGGTTCCGACCCACCCCGGACATCGAGCAGATCCAGCAGAACGTTTTTGATCTTACCAATGACCCGGCATGCCGCGAGCTCCTCGAGAACGTGGACGGTCTGCAGGCCAGGTGGGTCACGGAGCGCGACGGCCTTCGCACGCTGTTTGCCTCGGACGATCCAGCCGCCCTGCAAGCCGGGCGCAAACAGATCCGCGAGTACCTGACGGCGTATCGCCTGGAGAACCGCCGCGCCCTGATCATCGTCGGACAGTGGCGGCATGTTCAGCGCGACATCCAGAGCTTTCTCAAACACGTGATCTTCTACCTGGAAAAGATGGACGGGGCGTTGGAGCAGAAGGTGCTCGCGCTCGCGTCGGCCGCGGCGCAAAGAGGCGACGCCGGGGCCGTGGCGGCGGACGCCGGCACGACGGCAGACACCGGCGAGCGAGATCCCATCGCGGAGGCGGTGGCCAAGAAGAAGGCTGGGGATCCAACGGAGAACTATGAGCGCTTCTGGACCCATGTGACGGGCGACCACGACAAGTGGCGCATCTACCGGCAGGGCCCCATTCCTTGCGGGCAGCGAGAGGGCGCGGTGCCCGAGCTGCCGCCAACTCCCAAGGAGATCAAGCTGGATCTCGGGGGGCCGGCGACTCCGCTCAAGGGCGCTGGTCAGGCCATCGGAACCGACAGGTGACCGGGTGCGCGTGGAAGACACGCGCGATGTGCCTGTCTGGCGGTGGCGACGCCGTCAGTACAAGGTCGCGATAAGGTCCCCGTACACCTTCATGACATTGCGCCGCTTCAAGGACATCTTGGGCGTCAGCATGTCGTTCTCCGTGGAGAACTCCTCCGCGATGAGCCTGAACTTGCGCGGGTGCTCGTAGCCCTTGAACGCCCTCCCGTGCTCGGCGACCTGCCCCTCCATCAGCTTGCGGACCTCGGGGTCCTCGAGCAGAACGCTCAGGTCCTTGCTCTTGCCGTTCTCCCCAGCCCACTCCACCAGCGCGATCTCGTCAGGCACGATGAGCGCAACGTTGTACGGCTTGTTCTCGCCGTAGATCATGACCTGGTTGATGTAGGGGCTGAGCTTGAGCTGTTCCTCGAGCGGAGCCGGCACCACGTACTTCCCGTTCTCGAGTTTGTACTGCTCTTTGACGCGACCGGTGATGTAGAGGAACCCCTCCTTGTCCAGCCGGCCGAGATCGCCGGTCCGGAAGCCCCCGTCCTCGGTGAACACCGCCGCCGTCTCCTCAGGAAGGTTGTGGTACCCCCTCATGACATTGGGTCCGTAGACAAGAATCTCCCCGACGCCGGGATCGAGGATGTGAGGCAGCGGTTCGATGACGACCCTGCATCCGGGCACAGGCTTGCCCACAGAACCAATGCGCCGACGCCCTGGCGCGTTCGCGCAGACGACAGGGCTCGTCTCGCTCAGGCCGTAGCCCTCGTAGACCATGATCCCCAGGTTGTCGATGAACGTCGCCACAGCCGGGGACAGAGCCGCCCCTCCCGAAAACGCGTAGCGAAGGCGGCCACCAAAACTCTCGCGAATCTTGGAGAAGATCTTCTGGTCAAAGAACCCGTGTTTCTTGTCCACCCACCACGACGAGCCCCCGCGCTCGCTGAGCTCCCTGCGCGCGCCGGAATTCTCCAACGCCCGCTCGAACATCCACTTCTTGAATCCGCCCTCCTTGTCGACCTTCTTGTTCACCCCGTCGTAAATCTTGTTGAAGATCCGGGGGACCGAGAAGAGCAGCGTCGGACGCACCTCGGTGAGGTTGCGCAGGATCGTAGCCACGCTCTCGGCGATGCCGATGGCACCTCCGTTGGCCAGCATGCAGTGGAGTTCACACGTCTGGCCGAGGCTGTGTGCCCAGGGCAGGAAACTCAGCGACGTGTCCCCGGCTTCGATGGGAAACAGCTCGCGGATGGCGTTGACGTTGTGGGCGAAGTTCCCGTGTGTGAGCAACACGCCCTTGGGCTGTCCCGTGGTGCCGCTCGTGTAGATGAACCCCGCCAGATCGGAGGACTCTGGCAGGAAAGGCGCCGCCGGACTCTCGGCTCCCCGCGCGAGCAGCGCGCCCCAGCCGTCCTCGGCGTCCCCGCCATCGAGCCGGATGATGTGCTCGAGCTCGTCACAATCATCAACGAGCACCCTGCACTTGTCCGCGGTCGCGGTCGTCGAGACCACGAGCACTTTGGCGCCGCAGTCGCCGACGATGTAGCGCCAATCGTCGATGTGCTGCTTCTCGTACATCGGCGCCAGGCACGCGCCAAGACCGTAGGTGGCGTAGGCGGTCACCGCCCACTCCACGCGGTTGTTGGCGATGATGGCGACGCGGTCGCCCTTCACGACGCCGAGCTGCGCGAGCCCGCCTCGCGCGTGTGCCACCATCTCGCCAAACTGGCGGTAGGTGATCCAGGTGTACTTGCCGCCGGTCTTTGTCCCGAAGAGGTTCCGGTCGCCAAACTGGTCCACCGCCTGTTCGAGCACCTCCACGAGGTTGGACACTCTTTTCATCGCCGCCATGCTGCTCCTCTCCACGGATTGTCCGGCTCCGGGAGTATCCCACGTCCGACGGCGGTTCAAGCCGGCTGGTCCGGCCACGCGACCGGCACCGAACGCCGCAAGAATCCGAGTATCTCGTCGCGCATCTCGGCGCCGCTCTCAAAGCGCTGCGCCGGGTCCGGGTCCATGGAGCGCAGGACGAGTCTGCGCACGCGCGCCCGGTGCATACCGAGGCCCTTGAGGCTTCGCCGGCAGTGGCGCTCGATGGTGTCGCGCAGCCGCTGCGCAAAGGCGATGGGGTGGTCGGCCGGGTCCAGCCCACTGGACCGGATGTCGTCTCCGAGCACGCGCGGGTCGATGCCGCTGAACAGGTGGAAGACCAGCGCACCCACGGCGTAGAGGTCCGTGCGCAGCTCGCCGTTTCCGCGCAGCGCCTCAGGCGCGGCGTAGCCGGCCTGGGGAACCAGGGTGTCGCGGCCCGCAGCGGGCGCCACGGCGACGCCGTCCTTGAGCATCCGGAAATTGGACGTCCCCACGAAGCTCGGCTCGTAGTCGTGCTCCGGGTCTACGACGATGTGCTCAGGGGTGAGCTCCCAGAACAACCAGCCGCGCCCCCCGGCGTGCAGGGAGTCCAGGAAACTGCAGGTTCGGGCCAGGCACAGCAGGAGGCGCTCGGCGTCACCCGGCGGTGCCCCGTGGCTCTCCATCAGCTGCGTCAGGCTCGACCCATGCACCAACGACCGCACCAGGACGGGCTCCGCGGCGCGAAGCTTGTCCGCCCCGAACCCCTCAAATGGGTCCTGACCATTGGGAATCTCAAAGTAGTCCACCGGCTCCGGTAGCCGCGGCGAAAAGTGCGCCAGCGTCTCGCACTCGAACCGCAGCCGTCCGCGCAGCGCCGCCACGTAGCGAGGGTCGCCACAGCGACGGGGGTCGTATTTGATGACCTTGAGGACGGCCCGCTGCCCAGACAGCTCCGGCAGCAGGCTACGCACCAGGTAGTGGCGGAAATGGCGCCCGCTGGCGAGAAACCCCTCGACCCGCCAGCCGCTGGCCCAGGCACCTGAGACCGGCTCCCGGATCTCTTCGCCGAGGTTGAAAAACATGCCTACACCGCCCTGAGCGCCGCATCGATCGCCAGGCGCATCTGCCCGGCCGACGCAAAACGTTCCTCTGGATCCCGTGCCAATGACCGGGTCACGACCTCCAGTGTCAGCGGATGAATGTCACCCCGGAGAGCGTCTATGGGCAGGACCGGAAACTCGTCTTCTGTGGGTCGCGCCAGCGACATGGGATCCACGCGTCCGCGCGAGAGCGCCTGGAACAGGATCGCGCCCAGGCTGTACAGGTCCGCCCGCGCGTCCACCACGGCGGACGGGTGCCCGATCCTGCGGACCTCCGGCGCGGCAAAACCCGGCGTGTACGCGCCCTTTCCCTTGCGCACTCCGTCGACCACGGGAATCGCCGCGCCAAAATCCACGAGCCACACGCCCCCATGCCCGTCCACCAACAGGTTGTCCGGCTTCAAGTCCATGTAGACAAAGCTCAGCTCGGTGCCGTCGGGACGGCCGCGCGGACGGTGCACGCGGTCGAGCAGCAGGCAGACGCTGCGGGCGATTTCCAGCGTCCGCGCCTCGGTCAGATGGCCCACCATGTCGCGCACGCTGCGGCCCATGATGCGCTCCATGACCACAAATGGCTCGAGCCCAACGGGCACCTCGACCTGCCCGCCGGGGACCACGAGCTCCTCCGTCGCGTCAAACCAGCCAAACGGAAACTCCCGCTCCAGCTCGGGGTTCCGATCGTGAAAGAAGTCGTTGATATTGGGCACCTGGTTGACCCCGCGGTGGGCCATTTCCATCAGGATGTTCTTCTCGCGCTTGAACTGCTGCCGCATCCGGTAGACGTGGTAGAGGGCATTGCGCCTGTCGTACCCAAACTCGCCCGTGTCGTATTTGACCGCCTTGATGAGGACAAGATTGCCGCCAGTTCGGTGGTCGCGCGCGCGGAACAGGATTCCCATTCCGCCGTCGGCCAGAATGTCGATGACCTCGTACCGATCGCCTTTGAGCCGCTCCAGCACACGGACGCGCCGCCCGGCATCCAGCCCGCCGCGCAGCGCAAACTCCCGAAACGGTGCCCTCGAGGTCATCTCAGAACTGCACCAGCTTCAGGCGCACGCGCCCCCCGAGGACCAGCCGATCCCCAGCGCAAACCGCCGTGCGGCTGCCATCCTCCACCAAGGTGCGGTTGACCTGCGTCCCGGTGGTGCGCTTGTGGGTCACGAGCGTGAGCTGACCGGACGGGTCGCGGAGGATCGTCGCATGCTGCCGCGACGCGTAGGCCACGCTCGCCCCCTTGCCCGCCGCCTCCGACAGATCCAGCTCAGGAAACTGGCTCGCCGAGGCGTCCTCCCGTCCCAAGCCGCACACGTCACCCAAGAGGGGTAGATAGGCGACAACTCGGGGCTCCGTGTCGTGGTAGACGGCTATCGCCAGAGTCCCCACGGGCGGGTTGGCGGGCTGCGACGGCAGCAGGATGGGCCCGCCTTCACCACCCACGCCGCCCTGCTCTGGCAACACCGGCAGCTCTGCGCCGCACAGCATGCACAGGTCGGCCGCGTCATGGTTGCTCTCCTGACACGTGGGGCAGATCTTCATTCAGAAGCTGTCGTCGAGAAGCGCCGGAATCTCGCCCCCACCGCGCACGACGGTGGAGGCAACGACGCTCTGGTTGATCATGGAGCGGGTGATCTTGCCACCGGCCAGCAGGTCGGTCCGGATCGCCTGGTAGTGGTTGACCATGGCGCGGTCGTTCACATCCCCATACTTTTGGATGAGCAGGTCCAGGTAGCGCGCCGTGTCTTCCGCGCGCCCTGCGCGGTGGGCGTCCACAAAGCGCTCGACCAGCTCCGTGAGCTGCACGCGGCGGTAGCACTCGAGCACGGCACCATTGGGTCGCCCGAGTCGACGCGGGTCATCGCCAACGTTGATCTGCACCACGGATTTGACCTCGCACCCCTCGGCCTGCAGGCCGGGCACGTCGTAGCGAACCCAGGCCGTGACCACGTCGCGCGAGCCCATCGCCTCGGTGGGCACGCGCAACCGGAACAGGAGCTGGTACTCCTTGTTGCGCTCCACGTTGCCAATCCGGCGCGTGTGCCGGCGGGACTCGCCGAGCCTCACATTGCCAAGGAATATCTGGTCCGGACTCGCCTTGTAGGTCTTGCCGGCGAGCACACCTGGGGCAAACTCAAGCTCGAGCATGACCTGCGTCGCGACCACATTGGACAGCGTGACGGCAAGATCGATGAACGCCTCCTTGACCCTGGCCACCTCGGCGTGGCCGAAGAGCGACCCGCCGCCGGGGGCGACCAACGCCTTGAGAAAATCGGCCTCGTAGGCGTCGCCCATTCCCACGGCAAACAGCTGGATGTCGGCGTCCGCGGCCTTCACCGCGGCGCCGATGACGTCCGGCTTGCAGGTGTTGTCCTCACCATCGCTGAGGAGAATGATGACCTTTGCCCGGCCTTCGTCCGGGACGCTCATCACCTGGCGGGTGGCCTCCGTGAGGCCCACGGTGATGTTCGTGGTGCCGCCACCCACGGTCTGAAGATCGGGCAGCCGCGCCAGGAGGTCGGCGCGTCGGGAGACTGGGGTCGGCTCGGCGAGCACGTAGGCGTTCTCGTCAAACGCCACGACCGAGATGACGCCCGCCGGGTCTGAGAGCTGCACCAGCTCGCTGGCGGCGGCAATGGCGGCCGGCAGCTTCCCGTGCTCCTCCATGGACTGGCTCACATCGATGAGCAGGCACACATTGGTGCCGACACGGACCCCGCCGCGCAGATCCCGCAGGCCCGGCCCTGGCCGAACCGTCACGAGCAAACTGAGCTCGTCGGACGAGAGCGCGGCGACGCTCGGCCTGTCGAGCGAGGTCTCCAGCTCGAGGTGCGTGTTCATGGGCCGTGTACTCCCCTAAGGTCCATAGTCACCGATGCCCACAGCGACGGCGGTCATATTGTCCCGGCCCCCGCGCTCGTCGGCCCGTCGAACCAGGCGGCGCACAAACGCGAGCAGGCGCCCGGCATCCGTGACCTCCCCCGCGACGAGGCCCTCGGCGGCGGCGAGTATGGCACGTTCGGCCTCTCGACCGAAAGCGTCTGGGATGCCGTCACTGCACACAAGCACGATGTCCCCGGGGAACACGCGGAAGGTCAGCAAATCCACCGCAACCTCGGCGGGCACGTAGTCCCCGTCCTCCATCACCAGCTGCCCAAGCGCGCTGCCGAGCGCCGTATCCGCATCGTCAATCACCTCGGACAGCGGCCTCCCCGCGCGAAGGGACGCAATCTGAACCGTGTGGTCCACCGTCACCTTGTCCAGCCCCTGGTCGCTGATGAGGTACACGGGGCTGTCGCCCACCGACGCCACCAGGCACCTGTCGCCAAACAGCGCGACCGCCGCGATGGTCGTGCACGCCGTCGCCACCGCGCCCTCCAGCCCTGCCCGGTCGAGCATGCCCTGGGCGGCGACCCGCAGGTGGGCTCGCTCCACCAGGCTGCGGACAAAACGCTCCGGGAAGGGATGCTCGGCGTCAAAGCAACGCCCGTAGATGGCGGACGTGCGCTTCTGGTTCCATTGCGTCTGCAGCTCCACGTCGGCCAGGTAGGCGGCGAACTCGCCGCTGCCGACGTCC
>CALBXO010000861.1 GCA_937890335.1 uncultured Pseudomonadota bacterium
CGACTCGTAGATGTCGGCCACAGCGCGGTGCACTGCGACCTTCTCCCCGACGGAGTCCACGAGGTCGACCTTGACCTGGTAGATGCCGACCAGGTTCTCCCAGAGCTCGGCGCGGCGGTACAGACGCTCGAGGGCCTCGATGGCCGCGAGGTCTTCGTCGTCAAGGTCCAGGATGGCCCGATAGGTATCGATGGCCATCTGGTCGTCTTCCAGGGAGTGCTCCCACAGCTCCGCGATGCGGTAGTAGGTCTCCTTGCGATGGAGCACGTCGTCGTCGAGATCAGCCTTCTTGTAAAGGACTTCGACCAGCTCGCGGTACCGCGCATTCTGCGCGTAGAGATCCTCCAGGCGCGTGATGGCCTTTCGGTCGGTGTCATCGCGGTCCAGAAGATCCCGAAGCGTGTCAATCGCGCGATCCGCGTCTCCGAGCTCCAGTAGAATCGTCGCCGCACGGTGCAGGAGGAAGGTCACCCTGGCCGGGTTGTCGCAATCCAGACAGACCTCAAGGTAGAGATCGGCCAGTTGCGCCCAGAACTCTTGCGACGCCGCCAACCTCTCGAGGTTTGCCTCGAGCTCCGCGCCCTCGGGGTCCTCGCGGAAGGCGTTCGCATAGGCCTCGAACGCCTGATCCGGCGCACCTTGCCGATGCTCGCGGAGCTGGGCGATGGCGACCAGGCACTCCACGCGCTGCGTGGGATCCTGCACACATTCGAGCTGAACCTCGCGCACGTGCACGAGCTTGTCCCACTCCTCCTCCGGGTCGTACAGAGGCCGAAGAAGGACCGCGATCTGCAGTCGGAGGTCCGGCTCACCAGCGCTGCGCAACAGCTCTTCGAGCGCTCGGCGCGCCGGCCCGTACTTGGGGGACGAATCGAGAATCGAACGGTACAGGGCGACCGCCTCCGCGACCTCGTCCAGGCGCGTGTGCAGCACGGTCGCGAGCCGGTGTTGCACGCTGAGGCGCGCGTCCCCATCGAGCCGCTCGGTTTCACCGCGGTAGAGCTCAGCCAGATCGGCCCACCGCTCCTCCTGCTCGTACAGGCGCTCGAGGCCTTTGCACGCGCCGGCTTCCGTCTGGTCCAGGTCCAGCACTGCGCGGTAGGCGTCAATCGCGGCGACGGGATCGCGGGCGATCTCGTGGTAGATGGTGGCCACGCGGAACAGAAGGTTGAGCCGCGTCGCCGCGTCCTCTGCCTGATCCGCGCTGCGGCGGTAGAGCTCCACCAGGTCATCCCACGCTTCAAGGCGCGTGAAGATCCGGTCCAGCGCGTCGGTCGCCTCTCCGTTGGTTTCATCCAGGAGGAGTACCTCACGGTACACCACCGCCGCCTCGTCAATCCGGTCCAACCGCTCATCGAGAACACGCGCGTGGCGCAACGCCAGCGGCAACCGGATGTCGTCGGAAATCTGGAGGTTGTCCCGCAGCTCCTCGCCGTACACGGTGGCGACCTGTTCCCACGCGCCCAGCTCGCCGGCCAGGTGCTCGAGTTGGCCCCAGACCCCGGTCAGACCCGGACGATGCCGCAGGAGACGCGCCCACGTGGCCAGCGCCAGATCCTGCTGTGCGAGTTTGTCTTGATGAATCCGGGCGATCTGGATGAGCAGACGCTCACGCTCGTCGTCCTGGGCAGCGTCGCGCAGCAGGACCTCAAGCACATCAGCGAGCTTGGCCCAGTCCTCGGAGCGCCGGTAGATCGGCTCCAGGATGGCGGCCACGGTTCGATCTTCCGTCCCTTCCGAGAACAGCGACTCCAGTGAGCCCACCGTCGCAACGTGGTCCTGCGCGATGTCGAGGATCGACTGATAGACCTCGACCGCCCGCCTCGGATCGTCGAGGTGCGCGCGGTGCACTGTGGCGAGCTCCGTACGCAGCATGACGACCTGCGCCTGGTCTACGGCGTACCCAATCTCCTGCTCCAGCATTCCCGTCAGGTCCGCCCAGCGCTCCTCGCGCCGGTACAGATCCTTGAGCGCGTGGATCGCTTCGGCGTTGGCCTCCTCAAGGTCCAGAACCCGCAGATGGGTGGCGATCGCGCCGCCAGCATCGTCGAGGACCTCGTCGCGCACACGCGCGATCTTGAAGAGCGCTGCCTTTGCGTCGTCCCGTTCCTCGTTGCGCAGCCTCACTGCGTAGATTTGCTCGAGCACTTCCAGCAGGTCATCCCAACGAGACTGCCCCTCGAGAATGGCCTCAAGCGCCGTCAGAGCCTCAAGACAATCCGGGTCCTGGTCGAGCGCGTTGCGGAAGCTCGTCTCAGCGGAGGCGACCTCCGACAGCTCATCGCGGTAGACCCGCGCCACCTTCAGGTGCGTCGTCAGAACGGCGTCCCCGTCGGCGAGGCCGACCAGCGCCTCCTCGTAGGCCAGGACGAGCTCCGTCCACTCGCCCGTCTGCGCCGCGAGCCCGTCCATGCGGGCAACGCGGACCTGCGAGGCCGGGTCGATCAGATACGCCCTGCGGACCGCGTGATGCGCAGCGGAGGCGTCGTCGAGACCTGCCTCCTGGATCTCGCAGAGGTCGTCGAGCAGCGCGAGCCGCCGCCCGTCCTCCAGGGTGTCCAGCAGTTGAAGCTCCAGCACCTCAACCAGCTCGGTGAGTCTGTCTTCGCTCCGATAGAGCGGCTCGAGGACCTTGCTGGTCGCAAAGCGATAATCGGCCTCCTGCAACAAGCCGCGCAGTGCCTCGCGACTGTCGGCGTGCTGCGGGTCGCGCGCCAGGATCGCCTCGTAGGTCGCGACGGCGGTGAGCACGTCGTACAGTTGGTGCTGCTGCACCTGCCCCAGGCGGAACCGCAGCCCGCCCCAAGCCGATTCGTCGTCGACACACAGCGCCGACTTCCGCTCCAGGATGCCGGCCAGTTCGGGCCACTGCTCGTTGAGCGCGTACAACCGATCCAGCTCGTTGAGCGCTTCCGCATCCTCGGGGGCTGCGTCGAGGACGGCGGTGTAGGAGGCCACCGCGCTCGTGAGGTCGGACAGCTCGTTCTCGTGGAGCCCGGCGATCCGCATCGTCAGCGCTCGCCGTTGGGCCGGGTCCTCGCTGGCCACGACCTTCGTCGTCAGAGTGCGGACCAGGTCGGACCAACTCTCGGCGGCCTCGTACAGCGCCTCCAACGCGTCCAACGCGCCCACATCCTGACCGTCGATGTCGAGGATGCGACAATACGTCGCGACCGCCTCCTCCGGGGCCGCCAACGGACCCGTGTAGAGCGACCCGACCTTGCGGAGGATCGCGATGCGCGACTCGCCCGACTCCAGCTCGGCCTGGCGCGCGCAGATCTGCACCAGCTCGCTCCACTCCTGCTCTTGCTCAAACAGTCGCTCCAGCGCCTGGAGCGCGCCGCGATCGTCGCCGTCGAGGTAGAGAATCCTGCGGTGCGCGTCGATGGCGCGGCTCACGTCGCCGCGCTGTTCCTCGTGGACCTGTGCCAACCGCTCGAGCACGGCGCGACGCAGAGTCACGTCGTCGTCCTCGTGTTGACCGAGGCACATCTCATAGAGGTCGATAGCGTCCTGCCACCGGTCCGTCGCAGCGGCGAGGGCTTCGAACTCTGTCCGAAGCGCCGCGTCGGCGAAGCTCAGGGTGACGGCGTTTCGGAGGTGCTCAAACGCGACGTCCGGCTGGTCGAGTCGGTCGCGTCGGAGGCGGCCGAGCCGTGTCTCCAACACCACGCGATCGAGGCTGTCCTCCGTGTACGCGAGTTGCAGTTCCAGAACACCGGCCAGCTTTTCCCAGTCCTCGCCGGCGCTGTAGATGGGCTCGACAGTCGCGTCCACCCTACGCCGAAGCTCCACTTCGCCGCCGGCGGCGACGAGGTCCGCACTCAGCGCCTCCATCGCGCCGAGGGCCGCGTGGTCAGGCTGGGTCTCGAGGATGCCACGGTACGTCTCGATCGCGGCGCTCGTATCCCCCAGGCGAGACAAAAGCACTCCGCCCAACTGGAACTGGACTGCGAGCCGATCGTCCTGCGGCTGGTCGAGCTCCGACCGTCGCGTGAGTAGATCGACAAGCTCGGGCCACTGCTCCGCCTCGGTGAAGAGGCGCTCCAGCTCTGCCGACGCTTCCGCGTCGGTGGGGTCGCCTACCAGCACCTCGCGCAGCGTGTCGACAGCCGCGCCGTGGTCCTCGAGCTCTACTTCCTGGATTCCGGCGATGCGGAAACCGAGGGCACGTCGCTCCTCGGGCGTGTCCGCCAGATCCGCTTTGGACCGCAGCAGCTGCACCAACTCGCTGTGGGCACCGAGGCGGCCATAGACTGCGTCCAGACTCTCGATGGTCAGACGGTCCGCCGGGTCCCGCTCAAGCAGGACCTCATAGCTGGACCGCGCCGCCTCGTCCCGCGTCAGCTCCTGTTCCTGGATGCGAGCCAGGCGGCGAAGCAGCTCATAGCGCCATGCGTCCGCGGCCGTGTCGCCGGAACCCGGCACCAATTCCGCGTACCAGGTCTCGGTCTCACCCCAGCGGCCGAGCCGTCCGGCGAGCCGATCCACCTCGTCCCAGACCTTCGCGTCGCTGGGGGTCAGGGCAAGGAGCCGCTGCTGCGTACCGAACGCCCGGTCCAGGTCCTCTACCCGCTCCTCGTACAGCGCCGCCAACTCCCACAGAGTCGACGCCCGCTGCGAATCCGAGTCCATCGCCTCAAGACGGATCTCCAGCATCTCGCCGAGCCGGCCCGGGTGGTCCTCCGCGCGGTGAACCGGCTCGAGGAGCTCCGCGATCCTGACGCGGCGACCCTGCTCGGCACCGTCCTCGTCAAGCAGGCCCTCCAATGCACTCACGGCCGGCTCACGGCCCGCCGTACCGGCATCCAGCAGGGTCGCGTACCAGCGAACCGCCTCGTCGCGATCGTCGAGTTTGTGCTGGTGGATGTTCCCGAGTTGGAGGCGCAGGGACGCCGCCGTCTCCACGTCGGAGTCGGCCTCGACCAGCTCGAGCTCGCGCGACATCGAGTCCACGACACCCGGCCAGTTCTCGTCGGACTCGTGGAGGAACTTGAGCCCGCGCACGGCGTCCAGGCTGTCGTCCTTGATGTCGAGGATGGACCGGTAGCAATCGATGGCCTCCGGCGCCCGTCCGAGGGGTCCCTGGAGCAGCTCGGCTTCCTGGAAACGCAGCTCGACCACGTCGTCGAACTTGCCCGCCGCCGCGCTGAGATCCACCTTGCGGCGCAGCACCGTCAGCAAGTCGTCCCAGCGCTCGAGGGTCCGGTACAGCAGGTTGAGCGCGTCGACCGCTTCCGCGTCGTCACTCGCGCCGTCGAGCACGTACTCAAAATACGTGACCGCGTCGTCCTGCCACTCCAGATCCAGGTGCGTGGTCCGGGCAATCGTCCGGTGGAGATCCAGCTGCACTTCACCGTCATCGACGGTCGTGGCGATCTGTTTGTAGGTCGCAACCAGCTCCGCCAGCCGCTGCGCCGACCGGGCGAGCGACTCAATCTGGGCGCGAAGCGCCGCGTCCGAGGGCCGCATCCGGAAGGCCTTGTCGGCCCACTCGAACGCGCTCGCCCTGTCGTCCAGCGCCTCCTCGTACAGCCGACAGATCTCGCAGGTGAGCTCAAAGGTATCCCCGCCGTCATTCTCCAGCAGGATCGTGTTGGCGTTGATCTCCTTCTGCGCCTCACCGGCCTTCCGGTAATAGGGCAAGAGCTCGGCTGCGACGCCCACATCGGTGGGCCGCAGCTCGACAATGGACTCAAGGCTCAGCATCACCCGGTCCGCGTCGGCCAGGTTCTCCTCGGCGATGCGACCCATGCGGCGGAAGAGGTCGACGCGCTCGTCCTCGGACTCGAGCATGCTCGCACCGGTGTCCAGGATCTCGAACAAACGCTCGAAGTCGCCACGACCCCCGAACAGCGCCTCCAACGCGTCCCACCTGCGCTCGCGCACGTAGTGCTCCGTCAGCTGCGACAGCGCCGACTCGTTGCCGGGAGACAACTCCAGGATCTGTGTCCACAAGCCAGTGGCGCGCTCGGGATCGTCGAGGCTGGTCGCGACCAGGTGCGACAGGGGCTCGAGGATCTGAATCTGCTCTTTCGCGTCGCTCGCGACGGCCAGCCGACGCTCCAGGACATGAACCAGGGCTTTGTCGTCGCCTTGATCCTGGTAGAGCCGCTCGAGGCCGCGCAACGTCTTGGAGTACAGTGCCTTGTTGCTGACGCCGTCGCCGGCGTCCAACGAGTTGCAGACGCGCTCGCCGAGCTCGCGCGCCTGGTCCAGATCGCCGAGCCGCTGTCGCGCCACATCGGCCATCTCCGCAAGGTGCTCCGCGAGCGCCTCGCCCTCCAGACGCAACGATTGCTTGTCACGGACCTGGAGGAGCGACGACCAATTGCGCCGCTTCGTGTACAGCTCGTCGAGCTTGGCGAGCGCGATTTCGTCTGTCGGATCCAGCTCGAGCACCCGCTCGAACACCGGGATCGCCTGGCTGTGGTTGCCCAGCTGCCCCTGCCAGAGCTCCGCGATTCTGTGGAGGAGCGGCACTGCCTCGGATGGGGTAGTGCTCGCATCGACCTTGCGCGACAGCACGCTGATGAGATCGTTCCAGCGGCGGGCGCTCTCAAAGCGCTCGCTCAGCGCATCGATGGCCGGCGCGTTCGCCGGGTCCACGGCCAGGATGGAGTTGTAGGTCTGGATGACCATGACGTCGAGCTTGAGCTGGTCCCGGTAGATCTCCACCATCCTCAGGTGAAGGTCGACCACGAGCCCCCGCTCCTCGGGCGTGATGGGATCGCCAAGCAGGCTGATCTCGGACTTGTAGTGCTCCAGCAGAGCATTCCACTTGCCGGCTTCCAGGTAGAGCTCGAGCAGCGCTTGCCGCGCGCGCTCGTTTCCACCGTCCGCCTTCAGCACCGACTTCCAGACATCGATGGCCTTCTCCGGGGACTTCATCTCGTCCCGAGCCACCCGCGCCATCTCGATCGAGATCTCGAGCTGCTCCCCGTCGTCCTGGACGACCCCTCGAAGGGTGCTCAGCGTGTTGTAGTACTTCTTCCAATTGGCCTCAGCCTTGAAGAAGTGCTGGTAGAACCGCAGCATCTCGGGACGCTTCGGGTCCGCCAGCCGCACGCGCCGGTAGTGCCGTTCGGCCCCGGCCAGGTCGTCCATCTTGTGCCAGGTCAGCTCACCGAGCTGCAGCAGAAGATCCAGCTCCTCGGGGGTCCGCCGTTTGCGCTTGAGCGCATTCTTGTACAGATCGACCAGGCCTTCCCAGTTCTCCGTCGCCTCGTAGGCGCGCGCGGCGTACTTCACGGCCGCGGGGTGCTCCGGATCGAGCTGCAGCACGCTCTCAAACGTCTTGACCGCTGCCTCCTGGTCGCCGAGCCGATCGCGCTGAACCGTGGCGAGCTCCAGGAGAGTGGCGCGCGCCTCGTCTTTGCGAAGCCCGTTGGCGCGGGCGGCCAACGCCTCAGCGAGCTCCGGCCAGCGCTCCTGAGACCGGAAGAAGCCGCACAGCGCCTGGTGCGCCTCGTCGTTGCGCGGGTCGTCGCCGACCGCGGCGTGCAGCGCCCGCTCGATGCCCTCGTCGTCCGGGCTGTGCTCCATGAGAACACGTGCCCGCTGCACGTGAATGCCGGAACTCGCCCTGCCCTTCTCGGCGGAATCGATCTCGCGGTCCAGCGCCGCCAGCTCTCCCTCCCACGACGGCTTGTCCGTCGTCAGATTCGCCATCAGAGTCGTCGCGGCCTCATCGCCAGGGTGAGCCTGAAGTGCCAGACTCAGCAGCTCGATCGCCTTGTCCTTCTCGTCCAGCTCCGCGGCATGGATCTGCGCCATCTGGCAGTAGATCACCGCCTGGCGAGCTCCGTCCTGCGCCACCTGCAGCTCGAGCTTGAACAGCCGAAGCACCAACGGCCAGTTGCCGTGTTGCGCATAGATCGGGCGTGAGCGCGCCAGGGCTTCCGTTTTATACGGCCAGACCTTGAAGGCTTTCTGGTAGTGCGCCAGAGCCTGATCTCTGCGTTCGAGCTTCTCTTCCCAGATGATCCCTACCTGGATCAGGATCTCTGCCCGCTCGGGCAGCTCTTCCAGCGCGTTGGCCAACGCATCCAGGTGACCGATCCCGCGTTCCCAAAAGTCGGGGATCTCGTCTACGAGGACGGTCTGGGCGCGGTAGAGCCCAACAAGCTCCTCCCACTTCTCCCCTTGAATGTACGTCTCCTCCAGAGCCTCGAACGCCTGACGGTCGTGGGGGTTCTGAGCGAGAGTGTTCTCGAGATCGGAAATGTCCTTGACTGGGCTCATCGAGACGGATGCTCCTGCGGGGGCACGAAACGCGGCGCACACCGACGCTCACGTGCCCGAAAGGATTTCTGTAAAGGCTGGGTTCAGGCCCGCGGGCCTTCGCCCGCGATCAAGTGGTAGCCCGAAAGCGACGGGCTTTACAAGGCCCGGTGCGCGTCGTGTTCGACCGCGCTGATCGCCGACCGCCGCAGGTTCAGCAGCCCCGCCGCCCCACCGCCCGCCAGGAGTAGACCCGGCACCACCTGCACCACGAACTGCACAGCGTGCATCGTCGCCACACAGGCCGCCCCTGCCACCGCCACGTCCGCAGGCGCGCAGAACAGCGCCAGCGCCTCCAGCGTGAAAAGTTCGTAGTTTCCCGCCATGCCGGGCCCGGCAGGGATCATGATCCCGACCACCAGGACCGCCAGTACCGTCAGCGACTCCCAGGCGGACAGCGGCAGGCCAAACCCGTAGGACGCCAGAAA
>CALBXO010000862.1 GCA_937890335.1 uncultured Pseudomonadota bacterium
CAGCCTTGCTCGGCCCACCAGTCGCCGCCGCGATCCACAATCGTCGGAACGCACGCGACCGTCTCGACGTTGTTCACCACGGTCGGACAGGAGAACACGCCCACGACCGCCGGAAACGGCGGCTTGAGTCGCGGCTGCCCCGCCTTGCCCTCAAGGCTCTCGATGAGCGCTGTCTCCTCGCCGCAGATGTAGGCGCCGCCGCCGCGCTGCACGTACATGTCGTGCGCCCAGCCTGTGCCCTTGATGTTCTCGCCGAGCCAGCCGGCGGCGTACATCTCGTCAATGGCGCCCTGGACGCGGCCCGCTTCGTGGACAAACTCCCCGCGGATGTACACGTAGGTCGCCCGCAGGTTCAGAGCCCATCCAGCGATCAGGCACCCCTCCAGCATCTGGTGCGGGTTCAGGTCCATGATCATCTGGTCCTTGAACGTCCCCGGCTCGCCCTCATCTGCGTTGATGACGAGGTATTTGGGGACGTTGGACTCCTTGGGCAAGAAGCCCCATTTGATGCCCGTCGGGAAGCCCGCGCCGCCGCGGCCACGAAGGTTCGACTTCTTGACCTCGTCCACGATGGACTGCTTGTCCATCGTGAGCGCCTTCTTCATCCCGACGTAGCCGCCGCGCTTGAGGTAGGACTCGAGCGTCCAGGAACGCTCGATGCCCACCATTCCGGTGAGAATTTTCTCCATCGGGTCCCCTAGGCCTCCCAGCCCCACTCCTGCAGGAGCGCATCGACCTTCGGCCAGGAACCATCTTCGGCCGGCTGGCCAAGATGGATGTGGTAGTCGTCGTTGCACTGGAGCGCCGGCGCATAGCCGCAGACCGCCAGGCACTCGACCTCGGACAGTGTGAACTTGCCGTCGGCGGTGGTCTCACCGGCCACGACGCCGAGCTTGTCCTCGAGGTACTCCACGAGGCTGTACGCCTTCATGACGGCGCACGAGATGCTCTTGCACACCTGCACGTGCCGCTGTCCGACGCGCGACTTGTTGTACATCGTGTAGAACGTCGCGACGTGAAGCACTTTGGACGGCGGAAGCTCGAGCCGCGTGGCGACGTACTCCATCGCGTCCACGCTCATGTATCCGAACTCCTTCTGCGCCAGGTGCAACGTCGGCAGCAACGCCGCGCGCCGGTGTCCCTCCGGGTAGCGCGACAGGATGTTCAGGAACTGCTTCTCGGCCGACTCGGAGAACTCGAGTGCGGGCATGACCCCTCCGTTCGAGGCAATCTTGGACGGCGAACCGTCCGCGAAACCGCCGCAAAGCTACTACCAGCGCGGCGGACCTTGCAATGCTCGGCGCGGTGCCGGCTCCGATTAATCTCGGGAACGACCGCGACCGCCGCCCTCACGACGTCGACCGCCCCCACGACCCCGATCGCCACCGCGATCGCGATCGCCGCCGCGCTCCGAGCGCCGCCCACGGTCGCCACCGGGACGACCATCGCGCCGACCGCGACCACGTCCGTCTTCGGCGGCGCGATCCCGCTCCTCCTGCGTGCGCGGCTTCGGGTCTTCCACCGCGACACCGAGCGACACGGCCCAGAAATCACCGGCGCGCACGATCTCCACAAACTCGGCCTGCGAATGCGCGGGACGAGCCAGCAGCGTGGCAGCTTCTCCGATCTTGGACAGGTTGCCGCCGCGGAAATCCGTTCCGCCGCAGACGCCCACACCCATGGCCGCGGCGGCCTCCACACCCAGCGCGTTGCGCGAGGTGGGGACGCGAGGCACCCAGGCCTCGATGCCGCTCAGGCCCTTGATGTTGAAAATCCGGTCGCCCGTGGCCCAGGTCGCCGAGGGGTCGTAGGGATACGCGGCGATCGTCGCGCCACCCACCCGCTCGAAGACCTCGACAAAACGCGACGCCCGCGGCGTGCCCAGCGTCGTCAACTCGCGCCACTCCTCGCGGAGGTAGAACGAATCGATCGCCGGGGCGAACCCGAGCAACGCGCCATGGTCCGTGAGCAGCTCGAGCCCAACAAAGACCTCAACACCTGCCGCCGCACCCGCTCGGATCAAATCCGGCGCGTGGCGCGTGGCGCCAATGTCAGTGATGCACACGCCATCGAGGCCGGCTTCCGCCGCGCGATCGAGCATGGCGTCGAGATCAACCTCGACACCATCGGTGTGATCAGAGTGGAGATGAAAATCAACGAACACTTCAGTCACCTGGATTTCGCGGCAACATCCGCCGCAGCGCACCCGCCATAACATGGAACCCAAACGATGGAAAGCGGCCTGCGTCGGGCCCGGCGCCAAACGCCCGGCCCCTGCACCCCCTTCAGCTCGGGCGGTACATCTCTGTCGCGTCCAGCTGACTCTCCAACTCGGCGGCCTCATCGGCGCGACCGCGCTCGCGAAGAAAGCTGGCGTAGCTCTTGTACGTCTGACGCAGCTCCGTCTGGTCGCCCATCGCCTCGAGCAGCGCCATGGACTCCTGGAACGAGCGCTCCGCCTCCATGACCCGCTCCACCACCGACATATGCGTCGCCGCGATCTGCGTGGCCACGTCGTGGGAGTCCTTGAATGCGTCCTGGAACAACGTGTGGCCCCACACCTCTCCCAGGTTGCGAAGCGCGCGCGCGACACTCATCCGGACACCCGAGCGCCGCGCCTCGTCGAGCGCCTGCCGCCCGTACGTGACCGCCTGATCAAGCGCGGTCTCACCCAGCGCAATCTGCGACAGGTGCCGCAGCGCGTCGGCGACTACGCGGTGCTCGCCGATGGACCTGCCGAGGTCCACCGCGCGCTGCAGATAATCCGCAGCCTGCCGCACCTGGCCGCGGCGAAACGACATCTCGCCGAGGTTGTTGAGGACCGCGGCGCGCAGGAAGCGGTCGCCGAGCTGCTGGCTCATCTCCAGCACCTCAGACCAATAGGCGTTGGCCCGGTCAAAGTCGCGCTGGAAATACGCTGTAATACCCAGCGCGTTGCGGGCCCGCGCGAGCACCGGCGTCAGCCCCTCCTCGCGCGCCAGCTTCTCCGCCTGCTCAAAGCAGTTCTTGGCGTCACCGGCGCGCCTTCGGGCGTACTGAATCTGACCGATGTAGAGCAGCGTCTGGGCCGTGCCCGCCGTGTCGCCCATGGCGCGGCGCACCTTGAGCGCCTCGTCGG
The DNA here is from genome assembly GCA_937890335.1 of uncultured Pseudomonadota bacterium. Lineage (GTDB taxonomy): Bacteria > Myxococcota_A > Bradymonadia > Bradymonadales > CALBXO01. Next base: position 3,119 of record CALBXO010000862.1, read on the forward strand.
CCAGCCGCAGCGCCTCGGAGAAGTGCGCGCCGCTCGACCAGCGGTTCGTGACCATCTCATCGAGGACCTCGGCGATCATCGTCTGGATCTCAGGGCTGTCCGGCTCGCGCCTGGCGAGCTCAAGCGCACGCTCAAGGTGGGCGTACCCCTCCTCCATCTCGCCCCGGTGGCGACCCGCCGTCCCCCGCATGAGGAAACACCGCGCCCCAAACCGCGGCGTCGCCATGGCGTAGGCAAACTGCGCGAGCCGTTTGCAGGTGGCGTCCACCCTGTCGAACTCGCCCAGCGTCAGGTAGCAGTTCGCGAGGGCGGCCAGTCCGTCGAAGAGCTCTTCGCCCTCGTCGATCCCCAGCTGGTCGACCGCCTCCTCGAGCGACTCCACCGCGGCGCGGACCTGGAAGGACGCGGCGGCCGCGCTCCCGGCGCGAAGCAGCGTGATCGACGCGCGTCGGTGCGCGTTGCCAGCCCGCCAATGCGAGACAATCCGAGACGGCGGTGCACCCCGCCGCTCCAGGACCTGGGCCAGCACCCGGTGCAGGATCTCCCGCCTGCGCTCGGGCACGGACGCGCCGAGCAGCTCACGCTCACGCTCAAACCGGAACCGGAACACC
>CALBXO010000863.1 GCA_937890335.1 uncultured Pseudomonadota bacterium
AAACCCCTTTGACGCGGACCTCGAGGCGCCGGACCTCAGCGGGATCGACGACAAGAAGCTCGCCCTGTGCCGGAACCTCCCCTTCGCCGCGCACGGGTACGCGTTCAAGAAGAAGGCATGGCGACAGCGGTTGTATCGAAAGGCGGAGCGCGGTCGGGGCTACCCGTTCCTACCGTCGCGTACAGCGCCCGACGGCGACGTTTGGCGGCAGATCCTGTTTGTGCCAAATCCCCACTACGCGCCGAGCCTGCTTACAAAGCAGGAACAGGCGTATGTACGTGTGATCAGGGAGGAGGAAGCGCGGCGCAAGGCGGCCAGGGCGCGACCCAGATAGCCGCGGTTGTTTTCGGACGGGCCCTTACTGTACGCGCATGAAGCGTCGGCTGGGCTCGCACGTCGTGCCCTCCACCCGGCGGACGCGAATGTACCAATTGCCCGTCTCGTCCACGTTCGGGTCTTCCTGGTAGGTCACCAACTCGAAATCGTCGCCCTCGTTGGAGCGGTAGGAGCTGACGGTGGGGCGGTTGGCCAGGCAGTCGGCCCGGTTCCGGTACAGGAACAACTGGGTCTTGTGGCCCGGCGGCAGCTGGAGCGACACGCTGATGTACTCCCGCAGGTTGGTCCGCGGGTCGTCCTGGAACGTGAAGAAGAAATAGTCATCGGTGTCGGACGCGCTGTGGAAGTTGGGGTAGAGGTCCACCGCGTTGCCCGGGTTGGGGTCGTCCCCGATGTAGTAGGCGCCGGCGCAGTTGTTGTTGGGTTCGTAGTCGTCGGGCACCGCGAGGTCGGCTCCGTCGCAGTCCTGGTCAATTCCGTCCCCGCAGATCTCGGCCTGGGGCGCCACGGCGTTGTCGCAGCCGCCCCATTCGCCAAAGACGCAGTCCTCTCCACACACGCGGGTTTGGGTCCCCACCGTACAGATTCCGGCGTCCGTACCGCACGGTTGTTGCTCCGATTCGCCCGGCACACAGCCCGCTTCCTCGTCGCACTCGGTCCACTCACTCCAGACGCACGACCCGTCGCAGTCGCGGGTTCTGACACCGCACGCTCCGCAGGCTCCGTCCTCGGTGGTGCCGGCGACGCAGGCGTCCCCGCGCCCCTCCCACTCGTTCCAGCTGCAGGTGTCCGAGCAAGTGCGCACACCCATCCCACAGGGCCCGTCCTCCGCTGCGCCAGCAGCGCACTCGCCCTGGTCCTGACAATCGTTGGGCATGAACCAGACTCGATCCCGGCACACGCGGGTTGTGGTGCCACAAAAGCCGCACGCGACGATCTCTTCTGCGGCCTCCTCGCACTCGACAGCGTAGCAGCCGCCCTCGACACAACGACCTGCGGGGCAGTCCGCGTCACCGGTACATTGCGCCTCGCGGACACAGGCTCCGTCCTGACAGGACTGGCCGGTCCCACACGCGATCTGTGGACAGGTGTTTGCCGGTCGGCACTCGCTCGCCACGCACACCTCGGTGGGCCCGCAGTCGCAAACGGGTTTGTCGTCGGCGCAACCGGAGGCTGCGACCATGACCAACGCGGCCATCAGTCGGTTCATTCGCCGTTGCCAAGGTAGGGGTCTGTCGCGGAAGGGACCGGCTCCCACAGCTCGATCTTGTTGCCCTCGGGATCGAGAATCCACGCGAACTTCCCGTTGGCCTCGCTCGTGGGCTCGCCGGCGAGTTCAACCCCGGCCGCGCGCAGCTCAACCAGGAGCGCGTCCAGGTCGGCGACGCGGTAGTTGACCATGAACTTCTGGTTGCTGGGGCCAAAGTAGTCGCTGTCGGACTTGAATGGTGACCACACGGTGTAACCCTGCTCCTTGGGGTCTGCATCTTCCCTCCACATGAAGACGTGGCCGCCCCAGGGCTGCGGCTCGATCCCAAGCTTCTCCTGGTACCAGGTCCGCTGCGCATCGCTGTCGTCGCACTTGAAGAAGATTCCACCGATTCCGGTTACGCGTTTCATCTGGACTCCTGGTTCTGTTCCTGGGCCACGTCAGGCCGCGCACCAAGCTAGCAAACTCGCCGTGACGTGTCGCGGCGCGCGCTGTCTGCGCAGTGGTATGGTAGCGTGCTGCGCCTGACGCAAAGGGGAGCTGCCCATGAAGATGCCCGAGTACGACAAGATGGACGCCGTCGGCCTTGCCGAGATCGTCCGCAAGGGCGAGGTGTCGCCCGAGGAGCTCCTGGAGGCCGCTGCAGAGCGCATCGCCAGCCGGAATCCCGCACTCAACGCTGTCGTCTACGACATGACCTCGCGTGCGCGCGCCCGCGTGAAGGACTTGCCGCAGGGGCCCCTTCGCGGTGTGCCCTTCCTGGTCAAGGACCTCAAATTGAAGATCGCGGGCACGCCCACCAGCAACAGCACCAAGCTGGACGTACACCGCAACGCGACCCAAAGCAGCGTCATCGCGGAGCGCTACGAGGCGGCCGGACTGCAGATTCTAGGCAAGACCAACACCCCCGAGTTTGGGATCATGGGGATCACCGAGTCGGAGCTGCGGGGGCCCTGCCGGAACCCCTGGGACACTGGCCATACGCCCGGTGGCAGCTCGGGCGGGTCGGCTGCGGCGGTCGCCGCGCGCATGGTCCCCGCCGCCCACTCGGGGGATGGCGGTGGCTCCATCCGCATTCCCGCGTCGTGCACGGGACTGTTTGGCCTCAAACCCACGCGCGGGCGGGTCACGATGGCGCCCTTCATGGGCGAGGCCTGGTCAGGCTTTGTGCAGGAGCATGTGGTGACTCGGTCGGTGCGGGACAGCGCGGCGCTGCTGGACGCGGTGGACGCACCGACGCCGGGCGAGCCCTACGCGGCGCCGGCCAAGGCGGGGCCCTGGCTCGAGGAGGTGGGGCGGGACCCGGGGAAGCTGCGCGTCGCCTTCACGCGGGACACCCTGTTTGCGGGTGACACGCACCCCGATTGTGTCGCGGCGGTGGACCGTGCCGTCGCGCTGCTCACGGAGCTTGGTCACGACGTGGTCGAGGCCAAACCCGAATTTCCCCGCGCTGAGCTCGTGCGGGCGTACTTTCTGTGCGTCGCCAGCGGCGTCGCCTGGTTTGTGGAGCAGACGGCAAAGACCGCAGGGAAGAAGCCTCGCTCCTCCGACTTTGAGCCGGCCACGTGGTTGCTCGCGCTGATTGGGTGGAAGACGAGCGCGGCCGAGCTCATCGGCGCCGAGGTGGCCGTCCATCGAGCGTCCCGCGACGTGGCGGCGTTCTTTGGGGACCACGATGTCTTTGTGACCTCCACGTTGGCGCGGCCGCCGGCGCGCATCGGTGAGCTGGCGCTGCAGCCCAATGAGCGTCGGCAGATGTCGGTGCTCAAGATGCTGCCGCTCAAGGCGCTGTTGGACGTGGCGCTGGACAAGATGGGCGAGGGGAAGTTGGCCTGGACTCCGAACACCCAGTTGTTCAACCAGACGGGACAGCCCGCGATGTCCGTGCCGCTGCATTGGAACAGCGCGGGTCTGCCCATCGGGGTTCAGATCGCGGGGCGTTTTGGGGGCGAGGCGGCGCTCTTTCGGCTGGCGGCGCAACTGGAAGGCGCGGCGCCATGGGCGGATCGCGCGCCGGCTCTCTGAGGGAGGCCGTCGCCCGCCGGAATGGACTGCGGAGGCGTCCGGGCACCTGACCCGGGTCGCTGTGGCCTGGCGACCGCAGCTGCCCGGCGACGATCGGGGCCCGCTACAACGCGGCGTGGCCGCCGTAGATCCTCTCGCGCTCGGCGATGACTTCGACGTTCTCCACGTATTGGTCGAACTCCAGCCGCCGGTCGATCATGCCGTGGGGACCGAACTCCATGATGCGGTTGGCGGTCGTGCCGACGAGCTCCCGGTCGTGCGACGACAGGAGCACGCATTCTTCAAACGCTTGGAGCCCGTTGTTGAGGGCCGTAATGGACTCGAGGTCCAGGTGGTTGGTGGGCTCGTCCAATAGCAGCACATTGGCGCCGACCTGCATCATGCGCGACAGCATGCAACGCACCCGCTCGCCGCCGGACAGTACCTTGGCGAACTTCGACGTGTCGTCGCCGCTGAACAGCATCCGCCCCAGGAACCCTCGGACGTATTGCTCGTGCTGGTCCTTGGAGTATTGCCGCAACCAGTCCACGAGGTTGAGCTCGATGTCCTTGAAGTACATCTCGTTGTCGTTGGGCAGGTACGCCGGCGTGATGGTCTGACCCCACTCGACGATGCCGGCGTCCGCCTCCATCTCACCGGCCAGGATGCGGAAGAGAGTGGTCTTGGCGCGGGCGTCGGGTCCGAGGAAGGCGATGCGGTCGCCCTTGTGGACCATGAACGTCACGTCGTCCAGGACGACCTCGCCGTCGATCTCCTTGCGCAGGCCCTCCACGCGGAGCACGGATCGGCCACACGGTCGCTCGGCTTTGAACGCGATGTGCGGGTATTTGCGGTTGGACATGGGGAGCTGGTCGATGGTCAGCTTGTCCAGCAGCTTCTTGCGCGACGTGGCCTGCTTGGCCTTGGAGGCGTTGCTGCTGAAGCGCTGGATGAATGCCTTGAGGTCTTTGACCTTGTCGGCATTCTTGCGCTGCACGTCGCGCTTCTGCTGGAGCGCCAGCTCGCTGGCCTGGTACCACCAGTCGTAGTTGCCCACGTAGATTCGGATCTGACCGAAGTCGATGTCGGCGATGTGCGTGCAGACATTGTTCAAAAAGCGCCGGTCGTGGCTGACCACGATGACCAGGCTGTCGAGCCGGCCGAGGTAGTCCTCGAGCCAGCTGACCGTGTGCACGTCCAGGTGGTTGGTGGGCTCGTCCAGGAGCAGGATGTCGGGCGTGCCAAAGACCGCCTGCGCGAGCAGCACGCGGACCTTGTAGCCCGGCTCGATCTCGCCCATCTTCCGCTCGTGCAGGTCCTGCGGCACGCCCAGGCCCGCCAGAAACGATCCCGCCTCGGCTTCGGCCTCGTAGCCGTTGAGGTCCGCGAACTCAGACTCCAGCTCTGCCGCGCGGTTGCCGTCCTCCTCGGAAAAGTCGGGCTTGGCGTACAGCGCGTCGCGCTCCTGGGACACGGCGTAGAGCCGGGGATGCCCCTGGAACACGGTCTCCAGCACTGTGCAGTCGTCGTATTTGAACTGATCCTGCTCGAGCGTCGCCATCCGCAGATTGCCGGGAATCTCGATCTGCCCCGATGAGGGCTCGAGCTGTCCGGACAGCACCTTCACAAAGGTACTTTTTCCGGCCCCGTTTGCGCCGATGAGCCCGTAGCAATTGCCGGGCAGAAACTTGATGCTGACGTCTTCGAACAGTGGCTTGATGCCAAAGTTCACCGTGATACCGTGGGTCGTAATCATGGTGACCTCCCTTGTTGGCGCGCGGCGTAGCACGCCAACGTGCCCGAGGTCAACGCCGGGAGCTGGACCGGCCCGCCTCTGGCGGCTTGGATTTACCCAAGAAATTCGCGCACCTGCCGCTCCACATCCTGTATCTTTCCAGCGTGAGAATTCTCAGCGCCAGTTTCATCCTCGCCCTTGCGATTGTGTGCGTGTCTGCGTCGGTCCTGGCCCAGGAGCGCGCCGCGCCGTCGGACCTCGAGGCTGCCGAACCGGTCTTCGTGCCTCCGTCCCTGCGCCAGTTTGTTCCGGCGACCTACCCGCCACGGGCGGTGGACGAGCAGGTCGAGGCGGAGGTGATCGTTCAGATCGACATCGACGCGGCGGGCAAAGTGGAGGCTGTGGAGGTCAACACGCCTGCGGCGGCCACGGGGTACGGGTTTGACGAGGCAGCGCTGGAGGCCGTCCAGCAGTTTGTCTTTGATCCCGCGACAGAAGATGGGGTCCCCGTCCCGGTACGACTGATGTACCGGTACGTCTTCAAGCTGCAGGAGGCGCCCGAGGAGCCGTTGACGCCCCCGGATGCGCCCGAGATTGGGGAGGCGCCGGACGCGCCGGCTCCGGACCAGGCGACGCCCAGGCCCGCTGTGGTCAACCTGCGAGGTGAGGCGCTCGAGCGCGGCACGCGCGACCCTCTGATCGGCGTCATCGTCACCGTGTTCCAGGGGGAGGGTGAGGAGGCCGTT
>CALBXO010000864.1 GCA_937890335.1 uncultured Pseudomonadota bacterium
CTTCGAGGCGGACGCGGCGACGGCCGCCCTGCGGCGCGATGTGCGGCGAACCCGGGTCTTCACCAACGCGAACGCGACACAGCAGCGGTCGGTCACCGTGTGGCGCAACCCCATCGCGTGGCGCGAGTGGACCCGGCGCGGGCGCCCGTGGCTGTTCTGGTCCCTCGCCGCGGGCTCTGGCCTCGTGCTCGCCGTCCTGCAGGCCGTGCTCGTCGAACAGCATGACCAGGACGACGCCTACCTCGTCGGGTTGCTGATCACGCAGTTTCTGGCACTGCTCTTCGCGCTCGCGTTTGGGTCGGGGGCATTCGCCCAGGAGAAGCGTGAGCAGACGCTGGACATGTTGCGGCTCACGGACATGCGCGCCAGCTCGATTCTCTTCGGCAAACTGGCGGGTGTGGCGCGAATCGCGCTCGGGTTCACGCTGGTTGTGCTGCCACCCCTTGCGGTCTGTGTCGCGCTGGACCGCGACACACAATGGCCGGCCTTGCTGGCGGTGCCGGCCGGGCTGTTTGTGACGATGACCTTTGTGGCGTGCGTCTCGATGTTCTGGAGTCTTCAGGCCTCGACCCCGCTTCGGGCAGCGCTTCCCGCTGTCGGTACAATGCTCTACCTCTGCCTGGGCATCTTCCTCTGGCCCCTGCTCATCTTCCAGGACGACGACGCCATCCCCATCTCCGTCGCCATCGGCTGGCTGGGCATCTTTGGTCCCGTGCTGTTCATGTTGGCGCGCGCGCACCAGCGGGATTTCAGCATCGGGGCGTCCCTCGTGGCCGGCTGGTGCACCGTGGCCGTCGTCACCGGCTTTGCTGTCAACGACACCGAGTGGGCGCTGCTCGCGGTGCATCCGTTTGGCCTGGAAGCGCTGACGTTTGTGATCTTCAACGAGGACCCCCGCAATGGCGCTGCCTGGGCGCTCGGCGTCGGGGCGACGCTGTTGCTCTCGGCGGCCGCGATCTTTCTATGGGCCTCCACCGTGCTGCTGGACCGCCAGTCCGCGCTGGCCGACGAGGGGACCGCCGACAACCCCATCGTGGCCCTGTGGCTGGGCCTCCTGTTGCCCGGCGCCGGACACCTCTACCTGGGTGAGCTCAAGAAGGGGCTCCTGTACCTGTGCCTGGGTCCTCTCATCCTCTGTGGGCTCGGCATTGTGAACCTGGTCTCCGCCGTTCAGGCGTACCAGATCGCGGACGAGCGGCGGACAATCCGGCGAGCGCACGCTGAAAACCAGCGCCGCGTCCGCGCGGCGATCAGGCGCGCTCGAGAAAGTCCCTGACCAGATTTGAGAGCTCCTCGGGCCTCTCAGTGCTCAAGTCGTGCGCCGCGCCGCGCAGGGTACGGAGCCGGGCGCCGGGGATGAGATCGGCGAGCTGCTCGCTGTTGACGGCAGGAATCATCAGGTCTTGATCGCCCGTGACCACGAGGGTCTGTGCCTTGAGGTGCGGCAGGCGGTCCCATGCGTCGTGGCTGGCCGCCGCGGCGACCTGACCCACCCGACCGCGCTTCTTGTTCGGATCTGCGGCGGCCCAGTCGCACCACTTTCCGACAATCTCCGGGTGGTCAGCGAGGTAGGCTGCGCTCAGCGTCAGCTCGGCGTGAATCCGGTTGCTCTCGTGGGAGGGCGCCGCCGTGGCCCTCGCCAGGCGAGCGATCGTGCTTCTCGGGGTCGGGGTGCTGCGCGTTCCGCCCGCGCGGGTGGCCGCGAGAATCAGCCGCCGGACGCGGGGGCGGTGTCGCAGGGCGAGCTCCTGCGCGATCATGCCGCCAAGGCTGATGCCAAAGACGTGGGCGCGATCCAGACCGAGGGCTTCCAGCAGCGCGGCGGTGTCCGCCGCCATCTGCTGCGTGGAGTAGAACCCGAGTGGCGCCTGCGTCCGTCCGACGCCGCGGTTGTCAAAGACGATCGTCTTGAAGTGCCGCGCAAACGAGGGCAGGGCGGGTTCCCAGTAGCGCAGCGACCGGCCCAGACCTCGAATCAGCAGCAGCGGCTCCCCCGCGCCGTGCTCTTCGTAGTACATCTCAAGGGGCCGACCGCCGGCGGGCTGGACTCGAATCAGTGGCATGGCGAACAGGGATGCAACGATGACCGAGCAATTGCAAGCCGACCCCGTCGAGGCCCTCGAAGCTCTCGAGGCGCTCGGGTCATGGCTTTCGCAACTGCGGGGCAGGCCGTTGGACCCAACGCGCCCGAGCGACCGACTCCGCGGTCTGGGCCGCCTGGCACACTGGTACGCCCAACAGGCGCCCGGGCCCTCCGCGGGCTCCCTCCAGGGCTCCGTCGACAGCCTTCCCGACGAGCCCAGACGCGCGGTTGCCGCGCTGCTGTGGCAGTGGGGTGTGGCTGCGCTACGGGACGACCCGACGCGCGCAGCGGACTGGCTGGAGGTCGCGGTGCGCACGCTGGTGGCCCACCCTGGCTGCCCCGAGGGCCTGGAAGCTCACCTGTTGGATGAACTCCTCGTCGAGGCGCTGTCCGCGGTGCACGACGGTGCTGCCGATCCTGCCGTGGCGGCCTGGACGCTCATCGCGCGGCGCGAAGGACGCGGCGAGGCGCGTCGGGCAGCGCTCTGTGCTCGTGCGGTCTCACGAGAGGAGGGCGTCGCGCTCGCCGGAATGGAGCGCGGTATTTTGGGCGGGGAGGTGCTCGCCCTTGAGCGCCTGGTGAGGTTCATCGCCGTCGAGCCAGACGACGAGGGCCTTCAGTTTGCGGTCTTGCGGTTGGCGTCGCACGCCGGACTCGACCACCACGCCCGTGGCCGATCCGTCGCCCTGCGCGAGGTCGTCGAGGCGGTCGGACCCACCCTCGTGTGGGCGCAAACCAAGGCTCCGGCTTCGCTCGGACAATCCCAGCGCGACCATGTGGCCGAGCTGTCGATCTGTGTGGCCGCGGCGACGGAGGCGCCGTGGGAGGCCGTCGCCGCCCTGCGCGCTGCGCTGCGCTTTCGTCCGGATCATCCGACCGCGGGTCGTTTGCTGGCGGTGGCCCTGGCGGCGCTCGCCGCTCGCAGGCTGGGGCATGGCCGTGGCGACGAGGCGCGCGCGGCAGCCCGAGAGGCGGCGGGCCTTTTCCGCAGGCTGGACTTCGCACCTCCCGACCTGGCCGGATGGGAGAGACTGGTGCTGGCCTTGGAGGCGCGCGATGAACCCGTTTGACGAGCTCCTCGTCCATCGCGACGATCTCATGGATGCTATCCGAGCCGCGGGCGAAGTTGAGGGGCCGGAGGGGCGTCGCCATTCAGTCCTGCGACGCCGTCTGGAGGAGGCGCCAGAACTGGGTCCGATACTCGCGTTTTTGTCCCGCAGTGGCGGCGATCCTCACCCGTTCGACCGCGCCCTCCAGGACCTGGCAGGCCCGCTGGTCTCCGCGGTAGACGGCGAGGAGTCTACCGTCAGCGCCGACGCGGTCCGCACGCTTGGGAGAGAGCTCCTGGACCTCCCCGCGCTGCCCGAGGCGGCAGAGTACCGCGGCGGGATTGGGGGCGAGGACGTCACGTGAGGAAGACGGCGACCTCGTCGAGGGATTTCCGCCGGAGGACCGGGACCGTCGCCCCCTGCGCCGGGTAGCCAACGGGGAACAGGATGAAGGCCTTTTCGTTGGCAGGTCGCCCCAGCACTTCGCCCAGAAAACCCATGGGACTCGGCGTGTGCGTGAGCGTCACCAGCCCCATCTGGTGCAGCGCAGAGATGAAGAAACCGCAGGCGATGCCCACGCTCTCGCGCACGTAGTAGTGGGTCTTCCTGCTACCGTCCTCACGATGGCCGTACGACTGCGCGAAGACGGCAACGAGCCACGGGGCCGTCTCCAGGAATGGCTTGTTCCAATCGGTTCCCAGAGGTGCCAACGCCTCGCGCCATTCTTCCGGCATCCGGCCGCCTTCGTAGGACTGGAACTCCTCCTGCTCGGCCGCCTGCCGGATGGTGCGCTTGATGCCTGCATTCTGCACCGCCACGAACGTCCACGGCTGCATATGGGCGCCCGAGGGCGCCGAGCTGGCGGTCCGGATGGCGGACTCGATGAGCGTGCGCGGGACAGGCTGGTCCGAGAACTCGCGCACGCTGCGCCGGCTCTCCATCGCGGCCTCGAATGCGGCGGCAGCTGCGGCCATCTCGGCGTCAGTCCTGGGCGAATAGTCGAGCGGGGTGTGGGGCCAGTCCATGGTCTCAGGGGGGCAGGTAGACGACGCCTCGGTCGCCGTCCACTGTGATGATGTCGCCGGTCCGAATGCGCGCGGTGGCCCCGCGCACGTTGACGGCTGCTGGAATCCCGTACTCCCGCGCCACGACACAGGAGTGGCTCAGGGGCCCTCCCTTGTCCATCACGACCGCGCTCGCTGCGAGGAACAGCGGCGTCCACCCGACATCGGTCAGGGGCGCCACGAGCACCTCGCCGGGGTGCAGCCGGGCGTCGGCGTCGTTCGGGTCGAAGATGACGCGGGCCGGGCCGGTGATGCGCCCCGGTGAACCCGGCAGGCCCGTGAGGGCCGTCCTGCCTTCTATCGGCTCGGGGTCGGTGGTGACGATGACCCCGTCCACCAACATGAAGTCGTCCGGAGGGTCTGGAAGGGCGCGGAAGTGGTCGTACGCGGCACGCCGGAGCGCCACGCGCAGCCCGAGCGCCTCGCCCGAGCCACTCTCCAACCACGCGCGGACCTCGTCGTAGGTCAGGAAGAAGACGTCGTCGGGTGACCCGAGCACGTCGCGGGCGACCATCCGGCGCCCGACATCCAGGAAGAACCGCCGGTACATGTCCAGCGTGTCCACCACGCAGGCGCGCAGCTCCTCGCGCAGCCGGGCGTTGCTCTGGCTCAAGCCCAGCGCCTGCCGGAAGACCAGACCCAGCCCCGGGCGAAAGTGGCGTCGAATGGAGTGCGTCGTCTCCAGCCGCTCCGCCTTGCCCTCCTGCGCGAGCTCTTCCGGCGACGGGAGGTAGGGCGCTTCCAGGTACGTGCGCAGGACCTCGATCAGGAAGCGTGGGTCCTCGCGCCAGCGAGGCGTCGCGATCTCGGCCTCTCGCGGCGCTCGGTGGCCGTACTCATGGAGGAATGCCTCCAATTGCCGGCGCAGAGTCTTGCCGCCATCGACGGCATCCAGCAGAGAGAAATCACGGGCGATTTCGCCGGGGTCGCGGTCGAGGATCATCCGCACGAGCGCCGTATGGTGTCGCGCCTGTCCAGCCATCCGCAGCAGCTCCAGGCCGGGCTGCGCGCTCTTCATGCCGCTCAGTCCGCTGAACAGTTCCCGCTCGCGGCGCGCCGCGTCCTCGCCGCCCCAGCGCCGCAGCAGATGCTTGGTGAGGACATAGCTCGACAGGAAGTTGCTCGAGCACGCGATCATGACCCGCCCGGTGCGGTGGAACAGGCTGTCGAGCCGGTCCAGCTCGCGCACGAGATCCGCGGACGAGTCCCGCGTCAGCTCCCGCGCAAAGAACGTGTCGCGCCGGGCCCGGACATGACGCGCCCACTGCCGACCGAGCAGCGGCAGCCCCAGCTGCGCGGCGACGATTCGTGGAACCGTCAGCGGAAGGCGCAACAGGAACCCGCGGGCCGAGTGCGTGTCGTAGCCACCCTCGAGCTGTTCCATCTTGGGACCGCCGGCGAGCTCCAGCAGCGTCTCGGGCTGCATCAGCGGGATCTGGGTGATGACGCTGGCGAACTGCGTCAGGTTGAGGTAGACGCGGCCGTAGAACGAGCCGACCAGGGCGTACTCCTCGGGAACATCCAGCCCGAGCGCCCCGAACGCTGCCTCAAAGCCCTTCCGACTGAAGCTGCGGATGATGGACCAGGTCATGGGTGTGCCCACGCCCGGCAACGCCTCGCCGACGTTCGCGTTGGTCCACACGGACACGCGCCGGCCATCCGCCTGCCGTGGCGCGCCGGTAATCGGCCGGGATTGCACCAGCCACAGGCCACCCTCTTCACCGAGAACCCACTCCACATCCTGTGGGGCGGCGAACACCGTCTCCGCCTGCACTGCCAGGGCGTAGACACGGTTGAGATCAGCCGGGGCGAGCGACTCCCGCGTGCGGTCCTCGGGTGCGAGGGGCTCGGACCGGGTCTGTCCGCCGTCCATCACGAGACGCTCGATCTTCTCGGCGACCTCGCGCCGGCGAACCTTGCCGTCGTGCCGCCCGAGGTACCAGGTGTCCGTCGGTCCCCCGCCGACGACGGACTCTCCCATGCCGGGCGCTGCCGAGACGATGACTTCGTCGGACGCTCCGCTCACGGGGTTTGCGGTGAAACAGACTCCGGCTGCGCGCGCCGGAACTGCGCGCTGGACGATGACCGCCATGGCGGGCGGCAGAGCCTCGAGACTGACTTGCGCGTGGTAGACCAGCGACGCGTCGGCAAACACCGAGGCCCAGACATCGCGGATGCGACGGACCACGTCCTCCAGATCCCTGCTCCCAAGAAAGCTCGCCTGCTGCCCGGCGTACGAAGACGCCTTGCCATCCTCCGCGGTCGCGCTGGACCGGACGGCGTACGGCCCCTCGCCGAGCCAGGCGAGCCCTTCGGCGACCTCATGGCGGACGCGCTCGGGGATCTCCAGCTTGCGGATGCGCCCGGCGATGGCTTCCGCGGTGGTCAGACCCTGTACTGCGGGGGCGACAACGGACGCGAACGCTCGTGTCGAGACGACAAAAGCGCGCGGTACTGGCAGGTCTGCGGCGATCAGCTGGGCCAGACCGCAGGCTTTGCCGCCGAGGTCTTCCACGCGCGGGGCGCGAGCCCCAGCCGCCTTTGCGCCCGCCTCCAGGCGGACCACCCAAGGTGCTTCCATCAAGTCAGAAGGGCAGGCAGAAGCCGAACCGGCAATTGCCGTTGCCCGGGCAATCCTGGTTGGTGTCACACGGGCGCGGGATGGGCACGCTGTCTGGGATGCACACCGTAAACAGGCATCCCGAGCCGTCGGGGCACTCCGCGTCCGTCACGCACGTGCCGGGAATTGGCGGCGGCAAATCCTCCGGGGCGCAGAAGCCAAACCGACAGTCCTCGCCCTCCGCGCAGTCGGCCATCACCTCGCATTGGGCGTTGATGCAGATGGCGATCAGACAGACCTGGCCCTCGTTGCAGTCCCGGTTGTCCACGCACTCGTCGGGGATGAACGGCAGATCCGGAACGCAGATGCCCAGGAAGCAGCTCGCGAACGGGGGCGAGCAATCGTCGTCGGAATTGCACTCGTTGATGGGGAAGGGCGGGTTGAAGTTGACGCAGAACCCGCGGATGCAGTTCTGCTGCCCCGGACAGTCGGCGTCCATGTCGCACTGGCGCGGTACGCAGAGGTTGGCCAGGCACTGGCGCCCGTCTCCGCAGTCCTCGTCCATGCGACACGAGTCGGGCAGGGGGAATTGATCGTCGATGCACTCGCCCGAGAAACAACGCTGGCCGGAGGGACAGTCGTCGGCGTCGTAGCAGCGCTCGGGCGTACACAAATTGAAGGAACACACGAGGCCTTCGTCGCAGTCATCGGTGCTCTCGCAATCCTCGCTCGGCAGGCGGCTGGCCGGCTGGCAGAGTCCGCCCCGGCACAGGAAGCCAACCTCGCAATCGTCGGACGTGGCACACGGAGTCAGCGGCAGGCAGGAGCCCTGGTGGCACACGGAACCGGGTGCGCAGTCGGAGTCCGCGTCGCAGTCGGTCTGACCGTCGCACGCGTCACCCACTCCGTCGCGGTCCATGTCTTCCTGGCCCGGATTTGGAACCAGCGCGCAATTGTCGCGCACATCGGGGACACCGTCGTTGTCGTCGTCCGCGTCGCAGTCGTTGCCGTCGCCGTCGCCGTCGGAGTCCGCCTGATCGGGGTTCGCGTTCAGCGGGCAGTTGTCGGCGGCGTCGACAAAGCCATCGTTGTCATCGTCGGCGTCGCATGCGTTGCCCTGTCCATCGCGGTCGAGGTCGGCCTGATCGCGGTTGGCGATGAGTGGGCAATTGTCCACCCGGTCGCGGACCCCGTCCCCGTCCGTGTCGTCCTCACAGGCGTCGCCGATCCCGTCGCCGTCCAGATCTTCCTGCCGGGCGTTGACCGCAAAGGGGCAGTTGTCCACGACGTTGCGGACACCGTCGCCGTCGACGTCGTCGTCACAGCCGTCGCCGAGTCCGTCGCCGTCGGCGTCCTCCTGGGCTGGGTTTGGGATGGAGGGGCAATTGTCGAGGAGGTTCGGGACACCGTCGCCGTCGTCGTCGTCGTTGCCTTCCAGCAGCTCCACCGTGACGAGGTCCTGGCACCGCCCGCGCTCTCCCACGGTCACCTCGATCAGCTGCTCGCCGGGTCGCAGCGTCACACCGGTCCAGACGGCGCGGGTTCCCGTCAGGGCGATTCGCAATGTCTGGTCGCCGTCCACCCGCAAGATCGCGGTCTCGCCGGGTTGGTGACCTGCGACATCGGCCGCGACGCTGATCTGAACGCCGCGCGTTCCCGGCTGACTGTCGTTGGCATCGGTCAGCACGGAGCCATCGCCGGGGAACACCACTTGAATGGAGCAGGGAACATTCGGCACGTCCGGTTCGGTGTCCTCCCCAAAATCCGGTACCGCTACGTCCAGACCGCCGTCCTCAGGGGGAAGGTCGGTGTAGATGTCGTAGCCGAGGCCGCCGTCCGCGATGGGGTCCCGCCCCTCATCCAGCTGGCCGACCACGCTGAATGCCAACGTGCTCGACGGCGCGTCCGAGGGAAAGACAACCACATTGCCCTCCAGATCCTCGACCTCCACCCAGTAGCCAACGAGCGTACCCACATCCTGACCGGGAATGGCCGCCCGGAAGGAATTGCCGGTCACGGCGCCCATCTGAACAGGCGCGGGCTCCGCATCGCCCAGCTGGACGAACAGCGTTGCCCGCACGACCCTCACATCGTCCACTGCCGTGGCACGGACCTCGTAGGGGCCGACGGTGTCCGTCGTATTGCGCAGCCGGGTCACGTCCACAATGCGCGGATCGGCGCCACGTTGGCAGGCGCTGGCGGCGACGAGAGTCGCCAGGAGGATGGGAAGCGTTCGGTTCACGCGCGTAACCTAGCAGGGGCCACGTTACGCAACAAGGCGCATCCGGGTGGGCGCGTGGCGATTCAGAGCCCCATGATCTTGGACAGAATCTCCTTCATGATCTCGTTGGTACCGCCGCCGATTCCAAGCAGGCGCGCGTCCCGCCAGGCGCGG
>CALBXO010000865.1 GCA_937890335.1 uncultured Pseudomonadota bacterium
TAGCTGTTCACGGTCTGACCGAGCAGCGTGACTTCCTTGTATCCGTGGGTCGCCGCCTGCCTGCACTGCCGCAGGATTTCGCGCGGCGCGACGCCGCGCTCGCGCCCGCGGGTGAAGGGGACGATGCAGAAGGTGCAGAATTTGTCGCAGCCGCGCTGGATCGTGACCCAGGTGCCGACCCCGCCCTGCCGGACGGGGTCCAGGCCTTCGTAGGTCTCCCCCTTGTCGAGTTTCACGTCGATGAGGGGGTTGCCCGGCACCGACTCCAGGATGTGCTTTCCGCTGCGTCCGACCACCACGGGCTCGGGGCCGCCCGTCTGCGCGATGAGCTCGGGGAGGCGGCGGTAGGCGTCCGGGCCGACAACCATGTCGACGAAGGGGGCGCGCTCGCCGATCTTCTCGCGCAGGTGCTCGGCCATGCAGCCGGTCATGCCCAGCTTCAGGTGCTTTTTGGTCTTCTTGAGCCCGTTGAGGGTCGCCATGCGCCCCACGACGCGCTCCTCGGCCTTCTCGCGCACGGCGCACGTGTTGACGAGAATGACGTCCGCGTCCTCGGCGTTGGGCGCCAACTCGTAGCCCCTGCCGATCAGAACCCCGGCCATCAGCTCGGAGTCCGCCACGTTCATCTGGCACCCGTAGGTCTCGATGTAGACCTTACGGCCGTCACCGAGGTCTCCCTCTCGGTTGGTGAGCTCGTCCAGATCGACTGGCGTGCTCTCAAGATCAAGCTGTCCCATATCGCGCCCTCCCGTCCAGCACGCGCCGGACCACTGCGAGGCCGCTGCAAGCTAGTGGTCTGACCCGACAGCGTCAAGATGCGCGGGTTCGCGCGCGGCTGCTGCTTGCGCTAGCATGCGCGGTCGTCTGAGGTCCCGAGGAGTCCAATGATTCGAGTCGCGCTGTTGGGATTTGTGGTTCTGCTCGCCGGGTGCGCCGGTGGCGCGCAGCCTGAGGCAGAGTGCGTCAACGACAACGAGTGCCCCGGTGGCCAGTGCGTCGACGGGTCCTGCCAGGCGCTCGCGTGCACGGATGATTTTCAGTGTCCGCTCGGGACGTTGTGCCTGGCCGGAACCTGTCGCGGAATCGACGACAACACGCCGGGCGACGATGCCGGCGGCGACGCGGACCCAGGGGACACGGCCGACACCGGGCTGGACAGCGACGCGCCTGAAGACACAACGCCCGACACGGCGGACGATGTGCCCGTGCCGGACGTGGACGATGCGGCGGATGCCGAGGACACAAGCGACACGGCGGACGCGCCCGACCCCGCCTGCGCGGCGGACTCGGACTGCGACGCGGACGGGTGGTGCAGCGATGGCGCGTGCGTGCCTGGCTGCCATCTGGACGCCGGCTGCCTCATTGGCCAGGAGTGCGATCTGGACACGCACAGCTGCGTGACCGCCGGCTGCGGTGGCGACGAGGACTGCCCGGACGGCGAGACCTGCGACGTAGACAGCGGGGCGTGCGTGCCGGTGCCCGTCCTGTGTGTGGGCACCGAGTGCGCCGACGGAGCCTGGTGCGACTATTTTGCAGAGGCGTGCATCGGCGCCCTGCCGGGCGACGCGTGCAGCACCGACGTAGATTGCGCCGAAGGGCAGGCGTGTGGCGCCACCAACGATGGGGCGTTGCGCGCGCAGTTTCGGTGTCTCGACGTCGTCGGGGAAGGCGCTGGTCGAGCGGCCTGCGCCGCGGACGCCGAGTGCCGCAGTGGGCTGTGCGTGCGCGGCGCCTGCCTGCAGGCGTGCGGGTCCTCCGACGATTGTGAGGGCGAGGACGCAGCCTGCGCGACGTTCACCGTGACGCCGAGCGACAACGGAACGCCTGCGCCCGGCGATGACCCCGCCTTCCAGGTGGCCACCTGCGTAGACTCACTGCCCTGCACCAGGAACGCCGACTGCCCCGAGGGGCAAGTGTGCACCGTCACCTCGCTCGGGGATGATCTGGCGGCCTCCTGCGTCCCGGAAGAGGGCGCCGGCGTTCATGGGAGCGCCTGCGCGGCGGACGGCGATTGCCGCAGTGGACGTTGCGAGGGGCAGGCGGTGCGGCGTTGCATTGGCGTGTGTGCGGGTGATGACGATTGTGGCCCGGCCAACACGGCCTGCGTGGACCTCGAATTCCAAGTCGACGACGAGCGCACCCAGACGTTCGCCGTCTGCGATTGGGCGCCCGGAAGTGGCGCATTGTGCACCGACCACGCGATGTGTCCGCGCAGCGAAGTGTGCACGTTGGATCTCGACGGTGACGACCCGCGATTGGTCTGCCGACCGCCTTGGGGCGCCGACGGTCCGGGGGTCGGCTGCGAGCTGTCCAACGAGTGCCAGACGGGCCTGTGCAACCAGGGCGCGTGTTTCGGCGCATGCACTGCAGACGCGACCTGCCTCGACGGTACAGCCTGCTTCGACATCCTGTTTGTGGAGGGGGCCGACGCGATCTCGATGTGCGCCGAGCCGCCGCCGTCCTGCACCTCGAACGACGACTGCGAGGAGGGCTTGATCTGCCTGCCCTTCGTAGACGACGAGCTCAACATGCTGGTCCCGTACTGCTTGCCGGAAGACAACCCGGGCCAGGCCAGTGCCGGTGAGTCCTGCACGGAGGGCGCGGACTGCGCCAGCGATTTCTGCGTCACCTTCGAGGAGAACATGCGATTCTGCTACGGCGTCTGCGACGCGGGCGGTGCGGGATGCGCGGACGGCACGCGCTGCTACCCGGACCAGATCCATTTCACGTTTGACCAGGGCTCGCCCAACACGCTGGACGATCGCTACGACTCCACCACGACCTGCCTGCCCGACTTTGGCAGCTACCAAGCCTGCGGTGCCAATGCCCAGTGCAGCGGGGGCGAGATGTGCTTCCCCACGATCAACGAGTTTGCGAACAACTTCGTGAATCGGTGCCTCGACGCGTTCAACCCTGGCGGACTGGAACCGGGCGAGGCGTGCACGACGGACGCGCAATGCGAGTCGAACACCTGCCTGCCGGACCTGTTCGGGAACGTGTGTTTCGGGACCTGTCGGTCCGGCGCCGACTGCCAGTTCGGCCAGTCTTGCCTGGAGGTCTACAACTTCACGGTCAACGACCGCGGCACGGAGAACGACGACTCCGACGACATCGCCGTCGGAGTCCGTCAGTGCACCAACTTCTGATCGTCAGTTGATCGGGTACTCGGTCACTCGCCCCTGGAACAGGACGGCGCCGGTGGCGTTGTCCTGGATGAAAAAGAGATAGGGGCGGTTGATGGCGATTTCGAGCTCGGGCTCGATCGGTCCCGCCCCGTTGTTTCCGCCACCG